>CALMNP010000317.1 GCA_937868875.1 uncultured Bacillota bacterium
GCCGCCCCGCCCGAGGACCTCAGCCGGGGCGTGGCGCTGCTCTGTGAACTGATCGTCGCTCCGTGACAACGCCGTGACAGCTGCGTGACAAGGGCCGCTCCTCCTGTGGAGCGGCCCTTCTCGTCTCTTACGGCTCGGTTACGACCGGCGCCTGTAGCGGTGCGCCTCCCCTTGACACGCCCGAATCAAGGATGCTAATGTTTGGCTATGGGTTGATTGACGTAACAGTCAACCTAAAGGAGGTTGCAACACCACCATGCCTCCGCGCAAGGAGGAAGAGAACCAGCGGATCCGGGACGACCGCCGGGAAAAGATCCTGGAGGCCGCAGCCAAGCTCTTCGCCCGCAAGGGGCTGGCCGCCACCAAGATTGCCGACATCGCCGCCGCCGCCGACATGAGCCACGGGCTTGTCTACCACTACTTCTCAAGCAAGGAAGAGGTCTTCTCCACGCTGGTGGAACGAGCGTTGGACGGTGCATCCATGGTAACCCACGGGGCGCACCTGCAGCCCGGAACGCCGTGGGAGCAACTCCGCTGGATGACGGCCCGGATGCTGGAAGGCGTCCGGCAGCAACCGGAGTACTTCCAGGTGGTCCTCCAGGCCATGACCAGCGACACGGTCCCCGCCGAGTTGCGGGAGAAGGCCCTCCAGGAGGGTGAGAGCAGCCGCCGCGCTATGATTCAGCTGATCGAGGCCGGGCAGAAGACAGGCGAGGTCGTCGCCGGTGACCCCAGCCAGTTGGCCACCCTGTTCTACTCGTGTATCCAGGGGCTGGCCCTGTCGGAGACCTTCAAAGGCCCGCTGGAGATGACGTTCCCCACCATCGACCAGGTCATGAGGATTCTGGAACCATAGACAGCGAGGAGGGTTCAAGCCGTGCTGGACATGGCTCTCAGGAACATCTGGCAGCGCAAGACCCGGTCCCTTCTCACCATCCTGGGTATCGGGCTTGCCGTCATGCTCTACGTTTATATGTCCGTGATCATGAACTTCTACAACAAGGACCTGGAGCGGCAGCTCAGCAGCATTGCCGGCAAGGTGGTCGTTTCGGCCAAGAGCGAGGCGGCCAACGGGTTTCCCACCGCAGCCAGCGTAATTACCATCGCGGATGCCGAAGCCGTGCTCCGCCATGACGGCATCGACGTCAGCCGCAGCACCCCGGTGCTGCTCCAGCCGCTGGTCAACAACCCTGCTCCGAACATGCCGCCGCTGGTCCAGGCGGTGGGGCTGCTGCCCGGGCGAGAGACGGCATATCTAGGGGACTCCAGGGTGGAGGGCTCCGCCCAGCTCACCGGGCCTGACGATGCCATCCTCGGCGCCAAGGCTGCGGAGCACTACAAAACGAGGATGGGCGACCAGTTGGTCATCCAGGACCGCACCTTCCGGGTGGTGGGCGTAGTCGAGACCAGCTTCGAACTCCTCAACAACGCGGTGATCATCCCGCTCCAGACGGCCCAGGAGACCTTCATCCGGCCCGGTGTGGTCTCGCTGGTCTACGTAACGGCCTCAGACCCCAGCCAGGTGGATCAGCTGGCCAAGTCCATCCAGGACGCCAACAGCAAGCTCCAGGCGGTCAGCCCGGGTGGCATGTCCCGGTCCGTGGAGAAGGCCATGTCCAACCAACGCGCATTCTTTGCCGGCGTCAAGTCCACCATTATTGCGGTTTCGTTGATCATGATCACCATCGTGATGATCATGGCGGTGGCGGATCGGAAGAAGGAGATCGGGACCCTGAAGGCCTTGGGCGCCGGCGCCTGGACCATCATCGGAACGGTTGCGGCCGAGGCTCTGGTGCTGAGCCTTGCGGGTGGCGTGCTGTCCATCCCCGTTTCCTGGCTCCGCCTTGAAGACAAGTCCCAGATGGATTTCAACCTGGCCCTCCAGACGGTGCTCCTGGCCGCGTTCGTGGGTGCCGCGGCGGCTATCTGGCCGGCGGTGAGCGCCGTCGGGGTTGACCCGCTGGAAAGCCTGCGGCACGAATAGGGACGTCTTGATGCCGGGCAGGCGAAAACCTTGATGATGGAGGCAGAGAGCCATGATTACCATGCACGACGTCTGGAAGACCTACCCCCTGGGCGACACCGACGTTCACGCCCTGCGTGGGGTCTCGGGAACGATTGAGGCCGGTGAGTTCGCCCTGCTGCTGGGCCCGTCGGGCAGCGGCAAGTCGAGCCTGCTGCACATCCTTGGCGCCATGGACCGACCGACCCAGGGCAAAGTGGAGTTCGAGGGGCTGGACATCAGCCGCCTCTCCGGCCGGGAGCAGACCCAATTGCGTCTGAAGCGCATCGGCTTTGTCTTTCAGACGTTCAACCTGATGCCCACACTGACTGCTCTGGAGAACGTCGCCCTGCCCATGCGGCTGGCAGGTGCCGGCAAGCGCCAGCGGCTGGATCGGGCGCAGCACCTGCTGGAACGGGTGGGCCTGGGGGACCGGGCGCGGCACCTCC
>CALMNP010000318.1 GCA_937868875.1 uncultured Bacillota bacterium
AAGGCAGGCAAGGGAGGGATCACATTGAGGTGGCGGCTGTTTCTGCTGGTTATTCCGGTGGTGTTGCTGGCCCTTCTGGTGGTCCCGTTCGTCATGGTCCCGCTGAGGCAGCCGGAGATTCCGGTCGCCTCGGAGGTGCTGGACGTCAATGGCCGACTCATTACCCGCCTCTACGAGGCAGGCGGCGGCAACCGCATCCAGGTGCCGGTGACGGAGATACCGGCGGACCTCAAAGAGGCCATCGTGAGCATGGAGGACCGTCAGTTCTACCAGCATCACGGCATTAACCCGGTGGGCATCCTGCGAGCCCTCATTAAGGATATCCAGCAGCGCCGCGTGGTCGAGGGCGGCAGCACCATTACCCAGCAGCTGGCCAAGAACCTCTACACGGGCGGCGAGCGCACTGTACGGCGCAAGCTCTACGAGTTGGTGCTCACGTTCAAGCTGGAGTCGCGGTACTCCAAGGAGGAAATCCTGGGCATGTACCTGAACACCATTTACTTGGGACACGGCGCCTGGGGTGTTGAGGTGGCCTCCCAGACCTACTTTGGCAAGAGCGTCCGCGACCTCGACCTCGCGGAATCCGCTCTTCTGGCCGGGCTGCCGCGCAGCCCCGAGTACTACTCGCCTTACAATCACCCCAATGAGGCCAGGGCCCGCCGCGACTTCGTCCTCCAGACCATGGCGGACCTGGGCTACATCTCCCAGGCCCAGGCGAACCGAGCCAAGGCGGAGCCCCTCAAACTGGCGGGCCTTAAGCCCGCGGGCCGTCAGGCACCCTATTTTGTCGACTATGTGCTATCGCAGTTGAACCCAACCGTCGCCGAAGACGTTACCCGCGGCGGTTATCGCATCTACACAACCCTGGACCTCGACATGCAAAGGGCGGCCGAAACCGCCGTGGCCAACGGCGTCGGTAAGACGACACCCGATGCCAAGGGAGTGCCCCAGCCGGAGGCCGCGCTGATCGCCGTCGACCCCAATACCGGCTACATCAAGGCCATGGTGGGCGGCGATGACTACGGCAAGACCCAGTTCAACCGGGTCCTGGCGCGGCGCCAGCCGGGCTCTGCGTTCAAGCCGTTCCTCTACGCGACGGTGCTTTCCCGGGGGGATTTAACCGCTGCGTCCACCCAGGTGTGCGAGCTGGTGAGCTTCCCCGGGCCTACGCCGGACCAGCCCTACGAGCCTACGGACTTTGACCCCAAGAAGCCCTACCACTACCGGCCCATGGGGGTTCGTGAGGCCATTCGCGTCTCGGACAACGTGGTTGCGGTCAGGTGGGGCCAGGCGGTGGGACCGGACAACGTGGCCAGGACGGCCCGGGCCATGGGCATTACCAGCCCCCTGCAGCCGGACCTGACGCTCTCTCTGGGGTCCTCGGCCGTAACGCCTCTGGAGATGGCCGCCGCCTTCAGCGCCCTGGCCCACGGCGGCGTTCGGGCCGACCCCATGGCGGTGCTCCGCATCGAGGACCGCTACGGCAACCTGGTCCAGGAAAACCGCTCCCGCTTCACCAGTGTCCTTGACTCGCGCGTCGCCTACATCCTGACGGATATCATGAAGGAGGTGCTCTGGTCCGGCGGCACGGCGGCCGGCACCGGCGGCCTCATCGGCGGGCGTCCCGCCGCCGGCAAGACGGGAACGACGGACCGGCTGGTGGACGCCTGGTTTGTCGGCTATACCCCGGACCTGGTGGCGGCGGTCTGGGTCGGCAACGACGACCCGGCCAACCCCATCAACAAGACGGGCGGCACGGCGGCGGCGCCCATCTGGGGGCGGTTCGTGGCCGACAGCCTGAAGAATGTGCCCCTCCACGACTTTCCTCGTCCGGAAGGCATCACGGAGGCCGTCATCTGCGATGAATCGGGCCTTCTGGCCAACCCGACCTGTCCCAGCTCCCACACCGAACTGTTCCTGGCCGGTACGGAGCCCACGCAAATGGATCCCACCGACTACAGCCGCACGCCTGGCCGGCCCGCCCCCGGCGCCCCGCCCGCGGGCGGGGCGCCGGGGGCGGGCCGGCCAGGCGTGCGGCTGTAGTCGGTGGGATCCATTTGCGTGGGCTCCGTACCGGCCAGGAACAGTTCGGTGTGGGAGCTGGGACAGGTCGGGTTGGCCAGAAGGCCCGATTCATCGCAGATGACGGCCTCCGTGATGCCTTCCGGACGAGGAAAGTCGTGGAGGGGCACATTCTTCAGGCTGTCGGCCACGAACCGCCCCCAGATGGGCGCCGCCGCCGTGCCGCCCGTCTTGTTGATGGGGTTGGCCGGGTCGTCGTTGCCGACCCAGACCGCCGCCACCAGGTCCGGGGTATAGCCGACAAACCAGGCGTCCACCAGCCGGTCCGTCGTTCCCGTCTTGCCGGCGGCGGGACGCCCGCCGATGAGGCCGCCGGTGCCGGCCGCCGTGCCGCCGGACCAGAGCACCTCCTTCATGATATCCGTCAGGATGTAGGCGACGCGCGAGTCAAGGACACTGGTGAAGCGGGAGCGGTTTTCCTGGACCAGGTTGCCGTAGCGGTCCTCGATGCGGAGCACCGCCATGGGGTCGGCCCGAACGCCGCCGTGGGCCAGGGCGCTGAAGGCGGCGGCCATCTCCAGAGGCGTTACGGCCGAGGACCCCAGAGAGAGCGTCAGGTCCGGCTGCAGGGGGCTGGTAATGCCCATGGCCCGGGCCGTCCTGGCCACGTTGTCCGGTCCCACCGCCTGGCCCCACCTGACCGCAACCACGTTGTCCGAGACGCGAATGGCCTCACGAACCCCCATGGGCCGGTAGTGGTAGGGCTTCTTGGGGTCAAAGTCCGTAGGCTCGTAGGGCTGGTCCGGCGTAGGCCCGGGGAAGCTCACCAGCTCGCACACCTGGGTGGACGCAGCGGTTAAATCCCCCCGGGAAAGCACCGTCGCGTAGAGGAACGGCTTGAACGCAGAGCCCGGCTGGCGCCGCGCCAGGACCCGGTTGAACTGGGTCTTGCCGTAGTCATCGCCGCCCACCATGGCCTTGATGTAGCCGGTATTGGGGTCGACGGCGATCAGCGCGGCCTCCGGCTGGGGCACTCCCTTGGCATCGGGTGTCGTCTTACCGACGCCGTTGGCCACGGCGGTTTCGGCCGCCCTTTGCATGTCGAGGTCCAGGGTTGTGTAGATGCGATAACCGCCGCGGGTAACGTCTTCGGCGACGGTTGGGTTCAACTGCGATAGCACATAGTCGACAAAATAGGGTGCCTGACGGCCCGCGGGCTTAAGGCCCGCCAGTTTGAGGGGCTCCGCCTTGGCTCGGTTCGCCTGGGCCTGGGAGATGTAGCCCAGGTCCGCCATGGTCTGGAGGACGAAGTCGCGGCGGGCCCTGGCCTCATTGGGGTGATTGTAAGGCGAGTAGTACTCGGGGCTGCGCGGCAGCCCGGCCAGAAGAGCGGATTCCGCGAGGTCGAGGTCGCGGACGCTCTTGCCAAAGTAGGTCTGGGAGGCCACCTCAACACCCCAGGCGCCGTGTCCCAAGTAAATGGTGTTCAGGTACATGCCCAGGATTTCCTCCTTGGAGTACCGCGACTCCAGCTTGAACGTGAGCACCAACTCGTAGAGCTTGCGCCGTACAGTGCGCTCGCCGCCCGTGTAGAGGTTCTTGGCCAGCTGCTGGGTAATGGTGCTGCCGCCCTCGACCACGCGGCGCTGCTGGATATCCTTAATGAGGGCTCGCAGGATGCCCACCGGGTTAATGCCGTGATGCTGGTAGAACTGACGGTCCTCCATGCTCACGATGGCCTCTTTGAGGTCCGCCGGTATCTCCGTCACCGGCACCTGGATGCGGTTGCCGCCGCCTGCCTCGTAGAGGCGGGTAATGAGTCGGCCATTGACGTCCAGCACCTCCGAGGCGACCGGAATCTCCGGCTGCCTCAGCGGGACCATGACGAACGGGACCACCAGAAGGGCCAGCAACACCACCGGAATAACCAGCAGAAACAGCCGCCACCTCAATGTGATCCCTCCCTTGCCTGCCTT
>CALMNP010000319.1 GCA_937868875.1 uncultured Bacillota bacterium
CCGCCCTTCCCTGGCGCAGCAGGCGCAGGGAGTCGGCCAGCGAGGCCAGGGCCCCGGCGGCGAGGGCCAGAGCGGCTGCTCCCACGAACAGCATATGCCCGCCCCAGCGGGCCATCGCCCAGCCGCCGACGAACGGCACGGCCGCCCGCCCCAGGTCCTGCAGGCCCTGCATCCCCATGTAGCGGCCCCGCAACTCGGGCGGTGCCAGCTCGGGGATGAACCGCGGCTGGGCGGCTGCCTGCAGCACCTCGGCCGTCGTAAACAGGATCATGCTGCCGATGACCAGAGCCGGCAGGCGGATGAAGCCAAACCCCAGAAAGCCCAGGGCGTAAGGCACCGTTGCCGCCATGAGCACCGCCCCGATGCGGGCCTGCCGCAGCCAGTAGTTCAGCGGCAACTGCACCACCACGCAGATGACGGCGTTGATGGGCAGCAGAATGCCGTAGACCCAGGCCGGTACGCCCTGGCGCCCGAGGTGCACGGGCAGGTACGTGTCCACCAGCCGATAGATGCCCCAGTTGAGGCCTGTTGCCACCAACCAGAGCCAGAGGATGCCGTCGCGCATCGTGACCGACCACTCCCTCCACTCGCTGGCGTCTCCCCTGAAGGCAGCGCGGGCCGGGCCGGCCTCCCGCCCGCGGGCGGGGTGAGTCTCCGGCACCGCTGTCGCCAGGTACAGCCCCACCACCAGATTGGCCGCGCCGGCGATCCAGAAGCCCAGGCTGGGGATCCAGTGGTAGAGCATCAGCCCGATCACGGGGCCGATGGCCGCCCCGACGTTCAGAACCACGCGCCGCAGCCCGAAGACCTCGGACCGCATCTCGCTGGGGCTCACGTCCACCAGGCTGGCCAGGACCGCGGGTCGGTAGAGCGAACGGCTCATACCGTTGGCGAAGTTCAGCAGCGTAAGGGCAATAATGCTGTTGCCCACGAAGCCGAACCCAATCAGGGCGAGACCGCTGGTGACTACGCCCAGCACCTGCACCGGGCGGCGTCCCCACCGGTCACTGAGGCTGCCACCCACCAGTCCCAGCAGCACACTGGCCAGCGGGGCGGCGGCCAGCACCACGCCCACGGATCCGAGGGACACGCCTCGGTCCACCAGGTAGAGCGTGAGATAGGGGTCACCAGAAAACGCCCCAGGCTTTCAATGAAAACGGCTCCGACCAGGAGCCAGACGACGCGGTCAAATCGGTTGATGTAACGCTTCCCTTGCGTGATCCAGCTCAAGGCTTCCTCCTGCGCAGAGATGTTTGCTCCTTGGCTTTCTACCCCTTCGGCCCGGACGCCTGCTTCATCAGGTCCTCTATCCTCCTGGTCAGAGCACGTTCCGCATCGCCCGGGTTGCCGGGCGGCGGCTGGGTTTTCGGGGGGTCAGCCTTGCCTCGATCCGGCTTCTCCACCATGGTGTCTACCCCACCCTGGCGGTGGACGTCGAGGCTCGCTGCGCGGCCCTGCTCAGCAGGCGGCCGATGGCGTTGGGATACCAGCGGGAGAGCCAGAGAAAGACTGCCGTCTGCCCGCCCGGGGTCACGTCGGGTTTCGTGGTGAGAATGCGCCCCGCCAGGGCGCGTCCAACGATGGCCGGGTCGGCCTTGATTTGTTCCGGCACGCCGAGGGGCGCCGCCGACCGGGTACGGGTGAGCGGCGGGTGCATGAGGTTCACCCGAATACCGTAGGGCGCCAGCTCGAGGGCCAGGGTCCGGGTCATGGCCTCGATGGCTCCCTTCGTGGAGGCGTAGCCGTAGATGCCGGCAAACCCGGTGACGCCGACCGCCGAGCTCACGTTGTGAATGATGCCGCTGCCCTGGGCCTTCATATAGGGCAGCACCGCCTGGACCATGCGGATGTAACCGAAGTAGTTGACCTCGAACTCGCGGCGCGTGTCGTCCAGGCTCTTCTCCTCGAAGGGGGCGAAGAGGGCAATGCAAGCGTTGTTCACCAGCACGTCGACACGACCCCAGCGGCCTACCACCTCGGCCACGGCCGCACGGGGCTCCTCATCCGACGTCACGTCACACCGCATGTACGTGAGGCGGCCAGGGTAGGTCTCACGAAACCGCTCCAGGTTCTCCCCCGACAGATCCAGGGCAGCCACCCGGTAGCCCTGCTCCAACAAGGCTGAAGCCATGTGAAAGCCGATTCCGTTGTTGGCTCCGGTGATAACCACAACGTCAGACACCGCGTTCATCTCCTGGTTCTATTGGTTTTGCCCAAGACGCCGGCGTCTCTATGGTAGGCACACCGTTATGATACCGGTTAACCCATCGTGGGGGCAACCACGCGGCGTAAGGCACAGGCCGGCGGCAGGGACGCGGCGCCATAAACCAGGGCCCGAAGCCTCTCGAAGAGAAGCCTCGGGCCCCTGCGTGTGGATGATGACGAGTTGCGTCAGGCGCCGCTGCCGACAGTGGCCTCGCCGAGCGACAGCCTCCGAATCAGTTCCAGCTTCGCGCGGCAGCGTCCGCAAACCTCCTCTTCCCCGCTCCAGAAAGCCTCTCCGCACTGCCGGCAGGCGCGCAGGCTGAAGCGCGCGAGGGGTCTGGGCGGTCCCAGGACCTCCGACGGGTCCTCCGCTGCCGCCAGCACCAGAGCATGGCGGGGGCAGGCGCGCACGCATGTCCCGCAGCCGAGGCAGCGGCCCGGTTCGTAGAGCAGCGCCCCGGCCGGGGCCTCGAGGTGTTTCCCCAATGCGCCCGATGGGCATACCAGCGAGCACACGTCGCAGGGTTCACACACGGACGAAA
>CALMNP010000320.1 GCA_937868875.1 uncultured Bacillota bacterium
GGCCGGGGAGGAGAATCCGGCGGCAACGGAGACTGGAGTGCGATAGCGATGTCACTATAGCTGGCGCCCTCCGCCTTGCGGCGGGGGGCGTCGCCGCTGTCAGGGTGATTCCCTTTGCAAGCGCGTCTTCCCTTCCCAGGGCGGTGTTCACCATCCGTCACGTCGGGCCGGTGCTCTTTACTGCGGGGAAGGAGTGCAGGAAGTCTGTCGGCCGGTGACGAAATCCGCATGACCCTTGTGGGGGAGGGGAGCCTATGCCGCGCCGCTGGCCGCACCACTGGTCCCGACACACCTGGACGGGCCTTTACCAGTGGGCCGTGATGGCAGGCGGGACCCTGACGGTCGTCCTGGCCCGTCCCCGGTGGTCCAAGGAACCCGACGTGCTGGTAACGCTGGTGCTGCTGTTTGCCATCGCCGAGTACTTTCCCACCCGGGTTCGGGTGGGGGCCGTCTCCTTTGGCTTTCCGATCGCCTACGGCGCATTTCTGCTCTATGGCCCGGCCGGCGCCATCTGGGCAGCCGCCGTGGGCACGGCCCTGGCGAACCTGGCCCGCCGTCGGGACTGGCGGGTGACCTGGTTCAACGCCGCACAGTTCGCCCTGGCGGCGCTGGCGGCGTCAAGGCTGTCAGCGTTTTGGCCGGGGCCGCCGACCCTGCACAGGTATGTCCTGCCCGTCCTCGCCTACCTGGCCTGGTACTATGCAGCGAACAACGTTATCGTGGACCTCCTCCTGTGGATGCGGCTGAGGGTCTATCCCAGGGCGGACTGGCTGGCGAAGACCAAGCTGGAGTTGGTGTCCGCGGCTGTCTCGTACGGCTATACCCTGCTGATGTTGTTTCTGGTCCCCCAGAACCGGGGACACGACCCGCTGGCCCTGATCTTCTTCTTCCTCCCCTTGCTGACCGTGGGTGGTTTCGCCCGCCTGCTGGCGAACCTCTCCCAGTATGCCCGCCACATGGAGACCCTGCTGGAGGTCTCGGCCCTGATCACCACCGCGCCGGACGAGATGCAGGCGCTGGATACGGCCCTCAGCCGGCTGAACGCCCTGGGCGACTACCGCTATGCGGCCGTCTACCAGATGCAGGGTGACGAACTGACCTGCCGGGCTCTCCGCGGCATCCCCCCGGAAGAACTGGCCCACCCCCGAATTCATGTGGGGGAGGGGTTGACCGGATGGGCAGCCCAAAACGCTGCCCTGGCCGTGGCCGGCGAGACCCGGACCGACTCCCGCAACACCCTGGGGGAGGGCGTTCGCGAGCAGGCTCACATGCTGGCCGCGGTGCCGCTGATGAGCCGCGGCCAGGTGATGGGTGTGCTGACGGTGGGCAAGGAGCGGAGCCGCTCGCTGCAGCCGGAAGACACCCAGCCGCTCAAGCTGTACGCCAACCTGCTGGCGGCGGTGCTGCACAACCTGCAGGCAACGGAAGAGCGGAAGCGGCTGCTGCTGCTTCAGGAGCGGAACCGGCTGGCGCGGGAGATTCACGACGGCCTGGCGCAATCCCTGGCGGGCGCGATCCTGCAGATGGACCGCCTGGAACGGTTGCTGGACGGCGGGGCCGGAGGCGCAAAGAGGCTCTTGCATCTTGTCCGGGAGCAGGTCAGGGCGAGCCTGCTGGAGGTACGTCGCTCGATCTTCAACCTTCGCCCCTCCCCGCTGGAGGAGGGAGGGCTGGCGGATGCGCTTCGCCGGGAGATCGAAAAGCTGCAGCAGAAAGGGCTCATGGGCGGCGCCGAGGTGCGCCTGGAGGTGCGCGGCGCGCAGCGGCCGTTGTCCGGGATGGTGGAGGATGAGGTCTTCCGTGTGGCGCAGGAAGGGCTGACCAACGCCTTGAAACACGGCGAGGCGACGAAGGTCTCCGTCACCCTCCAGTTCCACCCCGAGCGGCTCCGGCTGACCATCCGGGACAACGGAAAGGGGTTTCAGTTGGCCGAGGCCGTGCGGGTGGCAGGGGAGAAGGCCGGCTTCGGGCTGATCGGGATGAATGAGCGGGCCGAGCGGTTGGGAGCGAGCTTCGACGTACAGTCACGTCCCGGTCAGGGTACCAGCATGACGCTTGAGGTGCCGTTGCTGGGGGATTGACTCTCCCCACGGCTGAAGCCAGGCTGAAGCCAGGGGCTTTAAGGCGATGTTTGGTAAGGCCGCACGGGATCGGGCAGGTCGTACAGGATCGGGCAAGAGAAGGTGATTCGGTGGAACCCATCAAGGTGCTTCTGGTCGACGACCACGCCATGCTCCGGGACGGGTTGTGCAGCATCCTGCAGTTGGAGCCAGACATCATCGTCGGCGGCGAGGCGGAGGACGGTGAGGAGGCCGTCCGCCAGGCGGCGCGACTGCAACCCGACGTGGTGCTCATGGACATACGTCTGCCCGGAATGGACGGCATCGAGGCCACCCGGCGCATCAGGCTGGCCTGTCCGGGTGCGGCCGTCATCATCTTGACCATGCATGACGATGACGAGCTTCTGTTTTCGGCCATCCGGGAGGGCGCCGCCGGCTACCTGCTGAAGACCCTGCCGTCGGCGGAGGTGGTCAGGGCGGTACGTGCGACCGCCCGGGGTGAGTCACTGGTGCACCCCGCCATGGCGCGTAAGCTGATCGAGGGGTTTGCCAACCTCAGCCGGACGCGGGACGGTCAGCCGGATGGAGAGCCGAACGCGGAGGGGAGCGAACTGACGCCTCGGGAGAAAGACGTGCTCGGGCTGCTCGTCAGGGGAGAGAGCAACCGCGAGATCGCCCAGCACCTGT
>CALMNP010000321.1 GCA_937868875.1 uncultured Bacillota bacterium
AGGGTGGCGGACACCGTACGGTTCTCCACGATGTCCAGCTTGACCGGCAGGGAGCCGGACTTGATCAGGATGGCATCCTCGCGGGCGGTGTTGAGGTCGCTGTAGCCGGTGACCTCAGCCTTGCCGTCAGGGATGACCGTCTGGACCTGCGGGTTGGTGAGCAGGTTGTTGTCCAGGTAGATGCCGATGCGCTGCCCCAGGTACTTGGAGGTCAGGTCGGCGAACTTCTTGGCGCCCTCGGCCTTGAACTCCAGGTTGACCACGGCGGCGCCGCGGGTCGCGTCCTGGCTCAAAGCCTCGCGGGCGTCGGCCACGTCGGCGCCGGTCATGAGGACGGTGCCGTCCGGGGCCCGGAACTCAAGAACCGCGGTGGAGCCGATGCGCTTGACCGCTTCCTGCGGGTCGGTGACGCCGGCCAGTTCCACCAGAATCTGGCGGTCGCCCTTGCGCTGGATGACCGGTTCGGAGACGCCGAGGCCATTGACGCGGGACTCGATGATCTTCGTAGCGGCATCCATGGACACGTCATTGACGGGTCCCAGGTTGGAGTCCTTTGCCTCGAAGACCACCCGTACGCCGCCGCGCAGGTCCAGGCCCAGCGGAATCTGCTTGTAGATGGGCACATTCGCCTTGGTGCCGTCCGACTGCATGGTCGGCACGCCGACACCCACCACATAACCGAGCAGACCCACGGCCAGGGCGATCAGAAGGAGATAGGTAATGCTGCGCTTGTTGCCCATGGCTTGTCCCCTTTCTAGCCAGTTCTTCCAGCCATGCTATAGATGTGAGAAGGGCGGTTGTCCGGCCGCCCTTCGTCTCAACGTAAAATTACCCACGGACCATTATGAGCGGTGCCCGGTTTTTTGTCAACGAGCCCGGCCTGATCGCCACAAGATGCCGGGGGCGGTAAAGTTTTGCCATACCTTCAAAGAAGGCGAATGTCGTTGAACAGAAGCTCGAACTCGCATCCCAGGAAGGTGGCGGCACGGCGGCACATGACCATCCGTGACAGGAAGATCTCAAAGTACTCCATCACCGGCGCCACCTTGGTGTCGATGGTCAGCTCCAGGGCAATGACCCGCTTCTCCGGTTCCACACGAACAAAGCTGCGCGTGACGGCATAATTAACGCGATCGTGGATGTCAAACTTGGCCAGTTCGGTGTTGCGCACCCGGCTGCGATGGGCGTCCGACTTGTCGGCCAGAATCAGACCGGCGCAGACATTGTTGACCGGCAGGCCGGTCTCCTCCTCGTGGTTGCCCATCGCCGCCAGGACCGGGGCGATCTCCTCCGGCGGCATGCCGTGACGCCTGAGAATCGGGTGGGCCAGGACGGCGCTGGTCTGGCCATGGTCGTGCCTGGCCACCAGGTTGCCGATATCATGCAAAATACCGGAGATGGCCGCCAACTCCGCGTCCCGCTCCGGGAAGCCCAGACGGACCATGATGTTGTACGCAATGCGGCTGACCAGCTTGACGTGACGGGGGCCGTGCTCGGTGAAGCCGATGGCGGCCAGGTACTCATCCGATTTGCTTATATAGGTCTGCACTTCGGGGTCCTGCCAGATTTGCTCCGCAGTGACCAGGGGGCTGTCTGCCGCGTGGTTCCGCTCCCTATCCTGAATGCTCTCTTGCTCATCCGCTCCCAACGCGCTGCCGCCTCCTCTCGGCGGTAGCCTGCCACGGCGGGCCCTGGCGACATTCGTGACTCAAGGCGCGGTAGGC
>CALMNP010000322.1 GCA_937868875.1 uncultured Bacillota bacterium
GCAGGCCCGAGGCCCACAGCCAATCCCACGAGGAAGGTACAGAGCATGGCCAACGATCTGAAGCTCACGACACTTCTCAGTTCCCAACCGCACTACCTCAACCTCTCCCCGTCCCAGTTGGTTGAAGAGGCCATCCTGCGGAAGGAGGCCCTGTTGACCGCTGGCGGCGCGCTTCGCGTCACAACCGGCCGGTTCACCGGGCGCTCACCCAAGGACAAGTACGTGGTCCAGGACAAGGAAGCCCTCACCCTGGTGAACTGGGGAGACGTGAACCAGCCGATGTCGACGGAGGCCTTTGAAGGGCTGTACGCTCGCCTCCAGGAGTACCTCACAGGGCGAGAACTGTTTGTCTTTGACGGCTTTGCCGGCGCCGCCTCCGAGCACCGCCTCGCGGTGCGCGTGGTCAACGAGTACGCCTGGCAGAACCTCTTCATCCACCAACTCCTCATCCGGCCCGAGGCCTCTGAAGCGGCGGACTTCAGCCCTGATTTCACCGTGATCTGCGCCCCCGGCTTCCGCGCCATCCCCGCCGTTGACGGCACGCGCAGCGAGACCTTTGTGGCCATCAGCTTCGCCCGGCGGCTCGTCCTTATCGGCGGCACGGAGTACGCCGGTGAGATGAAGAAGTCGGTGTTCACGGTCATGAACTACCTGCTGCCGCAGAAGGGCATTCTCTCCATGCACTGCTCCGCCAACGTGGACGACAGCGGCCAGGTGGCCCTGTTCTTCGGTCTCTCCGGCACGGGCAAGACTACCTTGTCGGCGGACCCGGAGCGCCACCTGATCGGTGATGACGAGCACGGCTGGTCGGATCAGGGTGTCTTTAACATCGAGGGCGGATGCTACGCTAAATGCATCCACCTGCAGCAGGAGAGCGAGCCCCAGATCTGGTCCGCCGTCCGCTTCGGGACGGTGCTGGAGAACGTCATGATCGATGCGGAGACCAGAGAGATCGACTTTGACGACGCCTCCCTCACTGAGAACACCCGTGCCGCCTACCCGCTGGACTACATCCCCGGGGCCCGCATCCCGTCCGTGGCCGGCCACCCCGCAGCGGTCATCTTCCTCACCGCCGACGCCTTCGGCGTTCTTCCCCCCATCGCCCGTCTCAGCCGGGAGCAGGCGATGTACCACTTCCTCTCTGGCTACACCAGCAAGCTGGCCGGTACGGAGCGCGGCATCACCCAGCCGGAGGCGACGTTCTCCACCTGCTTCGGCGAGCCCTTCCTCCCCCTGCGGCCGGCGCGCTACGCCCAACTTCTGGGCGAGCGGCTCGAACGCCATGGCTCTTCAGTCTACCTGGTCAACACCGGCTGGACCGGCGGCCCTTACGGCGTCGGCAAGCGCATGCCCATCCGCCACACTCGCTCCATGGTCCGCGCTGCGGTGAGCGGCGCCCTGGACAAGGTCGAGTATCGGGTCGACCCGGCCTTCGGCCTGGAAGTGCCCGTCTGGTGCCCCGGCGTACCTGACTGCGTCCTGGACCCGGCTGAGACCTGGACCGACAAGAATGCCTACTATCGCTCCGCCACTGATCTGGCTCGCCGGTTCCGGGAGAACTTCGAACGGTTCGACTTTGTGCCGGACGCCATCCGCCGTGCGGGGCCGAAGGGCTGAATACCCCTTCTCCTCCAAGGCCGGTCGATTCCGGTCTGACCACGAAAGACAAAGGAGCCGCCCCCACGTTCGCCGGGGCGGCTCCTTTCCTTTGTAGTTCCGGAGACGCGCCCGTCATAAAACAGAGAAGGCCCTGCGAACTTCTTTCCGGGAACCCCCTTACCAGGAAGGAGCCGTTGAACCTCCGGTGATGACCTTTATTCTCCGGCGATACGGCCGTCAGGCGCCCCTGCTGGCCCTTGTAGTCGTCTTAGCCCTTCTTGTTGCAGCCTGCACGAGCCCGTCCACCCTGACTGCCGGTGGCCACGCCCCAGCACCTGCCGATCACCCGCCAGGCCCCACCGCGGACACGCCGGGGCCTTCCGCCGGAAAGTCCGGTGGACTGGTGGTCCATTTCCTTGACGTCGGCCAGGCTGACAGCATCCTGGTGGAAAGCGCCGGTCATACCATGCTGGTCGACGGCGGCAACAACGGCGACGCGCGGACGGTGGTCGGTTACCTGAAGAAGCGGGGCGTCAAGAGATTGGACGCCATTGTGGGCACCCACCCTCATGAAGACCACATCGGCGGTCTTGATGCCGTCATGAAGGCATTCGAGGTGGCGACCGTCTACCTTCCCAGGGTGACGACAACCACGCGGACCTTTCAGGATGTGGTGGCGGCGATGAAGGATCGCGGCCTCTCGGCATCGGCGCCCCGTCCGGGCGACTCGTTCCGGCTTGGGGATGCCACGTGCACCGTTCTGGCGCCGGAGTCGGCCCGCTATGAAGACCTTAACAACTACTCCATCGTCCTTCGCGTCAGCTACGGTGAAACATCCTTTCTCCTGGCCGGCGACGCAGAGGCGGTCTCGGAAGAGGAGATGCTGGGTGGTGGACGGGAACTGTCCGCGACGGTGCTGAAGGTGGGACACCATGGCAGCAACTCGTCCACCACGGCCGCCCTCCTCAGGCGGGTGAAGCCTCGCTACGCCGTCATCAGCGTGGGCCGGGACAATACCTATGGTCATCCCGCACGCAGCACCATGCTGCGGCTCAAGGACCTGGGTATCCCCGTCTACCGCACGGACGAGAACGGCACCATCGTAGCGACTTCCGACGGTCGGGCCGTAACCTTCAACACCAAACCAGGGGACTACAGCGACGGGGGCGAGCCCTGATGCGGATCTCTTCCGACGCCAAGCCGGGCGGGCACGTTCGAGAGGAGAGGCTTGTCACGATGATCGTTGACCGGTTCGAAGGTCCCTTCGCCGTTGTGGAAGGGCGAGGAAGGCAGATGGTGCGAATCGAGCGCCGGCTGCTGCCGGCGGACGCCCGAGAGGGCGACGTGCTCCGCCCCACGGATGACGGCCGCTACGTGGTCGACGAGGTGGCCACCCTCCGTCGTCGCGCCGAGGTGGATGAACTGACCCGGGACCTGTGGGGCCCCAGGGACTAAGGCGTCTATTGGGCAAGGACTTCTCCTACGGGTGCAGAATCCTGAGGGGACAACCCCTCGGGAGGCTGCCTATGCGTCAATTGACGGAGGAGATCATACAGTTCCGGGATGCTCGCAACTGGAGGCAATTCCATAATCCGAAGGACCTGGCCATCTCCCTCACCCTGGAAGCCGGCGAACTGCTGGAGAACTTTCAGTGGAAGGGCAGCGAGGACGCCGTGGCGCAGGGGCGCGAGAACATCCAGGATGAGCTGGCGGACGTGTTGA
>CALMNP010000323.1 GCA_937868875.1 uncultured Bacillota bacterium
GCACCAGGGCCGCGGCTCCGCCCGCAAGCCAAAGAGACCGCCTGTTCATGCTGCTGCTTTCCCTCCCATCGGCGGCGCTTCGTGGCGCCGCCGGCTCTGCCGGGGGTCGCAACGCAGAGCGTGCCGGTACAGATCGAGCCTTGCAGAACGTATTTCGTAACTTGCTATAATGTTAACTTTCTTATATGGGGGCGTCTGTAAGGCATTTGCGGAACCAACTGTGGGGTATTGTCCCAAGCGAACCTTCTGAGGCGCGCAAATAAAGAGGACGTGCATCAAGACGCGCGTCCCCACTAGACGAGCAGGCCCCTCGGATGAATGCTCCGGGGGGCCTGAGCCAGAGCGGCTCGCTTATAGATGGAGATCGAAGAACTCGGCCAGACCCCTCCGCCCCGCTTCTGTCACCACCACAGCCCGGCTGGCGGCCGTGCGCTTGACCCAGCCGCGCTCGAACAAGGCCTCGGCGATGGCCGCGCCAACGGCGCCCGCCACGTGGTGTCGCCGCTCGCTCCAGTCGAGGCAGCGAAGCGCAAACCCGCGCCGCAACCCTTTCAGCCGCGCCACCTCCAGGCCAAGCTCCCGCAGCTGCCGGACGCCCTTCGGCGTCACGTCGTAGCCGTCCCCCGTTGTCACAAGAATGCCCTTGCCCAGCATGGCTGCGGTCAACTCAACGCCGAGGGTACCCGCCAGGTGATCATAGCACGTGCGGGCAGCCCGTATGGCCGCTCCGGTCTCTGATTCACGCAGGCTGCGGACGGGGGCCGGCGGCGCGACGGAGGCAATGGCCTCGAGAGCCTGCGCCACCGCCGGGCCGGCCAGGCGAACGTAATGGTGCCGCCCCGAACGTTCCAACGTGATCAGCCCGCCGTCCGCCAGTTTGGCCAGGTGGGCGCTGGCGGTGGAAGGGGACACCCGGGCCCGCCGCGCCAGCTCGCCGGCGGTGAGGGCCCTTCCATCCAGCAGGGCCAGCAGGAAGCTCGCTCGCGTGGGATCGGCCAGGAGGGCCGCGGTAGCCGCAATGTTCACGTCTGCATTCATATTTCGATACTACATGAAGTATTGGAGGCTTACAATGGGCTGTGTCCCACGTCTTCACGGTGCTTGGAGGGCTGAACCTGATGCGACGGCACGTGTCCATTGAGCCGAAAATCCTCTACTTTGGGACGCCGGTGGTGCTGATCAGCAGCCTGAACGAGGACGGCAGCGCCAACCTTGCGCCCATCTCGTCCGCCTGGGCCCTTGACTGGTCCGTGGTCCTGGGCTTGGGAACCGGGTCCAAGACCTTCGAGAACCTGTCCCGCCATCCGGAATGTGTTTTGAACCTGCCTTCAGCCGACCTCTGGCAGGCGGTTGAACGGCTGGCGCCCTACACCGGGAAAGACCCCGTTCCAGCGGAGAAGCGGGCCCGGTTCAAGTTTGAGCGGGATAAGTTCCTGGCGGCAGGCCTGACCCCGGTCGCGTCAGAGCGCGTTACGCCTCCCCGGGTGAGCGAGTGCCCGCTGCAGCTGGAGGCGGTCGTCAGGGGAATCCACCCGATCGGCGGGGAGAGAGGCGGGGCCGCGGCCGTTGAGGTGGCGGTCGTCCGGGTGCACGCGCATGAGGACGTGGTGTTGAACCAGCACCACGTCAACCCCGGCGCCTGGCGACCCCTGATCTACAGCTTTCGCCACTATTTCGGCCTGGGGCCGGAGCTGGGCAGGTCGTTCCGGGCAGAGGTGTAGGGCGGAGGTGTAGGCCTGAGGGGTCTACGGACGCCCGGACGAGAGCGCCTTGGGCCGCTGCAGGGGCAGGCCTTCCCGGCAGAGCGGGCAGTCATCGGGTGAGTAGGACGGGATATCCAACTCCATCAGGCTGATCAGGGGAACCCCGAGGTTCGCGTGGCCGCCGGAGCGGTCCACGGCCGTGGCGACGGCCACCGGCACGCCGCCGGCCGCCTGGAGGGCCTCGATGGCCCTGCGCACGGAGCCGCCCGTGGTCAGGGCGTCCTCCACCACCAGGAACGGCTCGCCGGAGCTGACCTGAAAGCCGCGCTTGATGACCATCCGGTCGCCTTCCTTCTCGGCGTAGATGGCGCGAAGGCCCAGGGCGCGGGCCACCTCGTAGCCCAGGATGATGCCGCCCATGGCAGGCCCGATGACCGAGCGGAACGCGTCTCCCCCGACCCGGCCGATCACCTTGCCGGCCAGAGCCTGCCCCAGCCTGGCGGCGCGTTCGGGGTGCTGCCAAACGCGTGAGGTCTGCATGAACCGGTCGCTGTGGCGCCCGGAGGTCAGCAGAAAGTGGCCCTCCATAAGGACGTCGGAGTCGCGCAGCACTTGCAGGACCTCGTCGGCCGTCATGGGAGCAAGCGAATCCTTATCGTGCATGGGAAGCGGCCTCCTCCATCTCGGACAGGATGCTCTCCAGGGCGGCAGCCGGGTCCGGCGCCTGGGTGACGGGCCGGCCCACCACCAGGTAGTCCGAACCTGCCTGCAGGGCCTCGCCAGGAGTCAGGGTGCGGCGCTGGTCGCCGGCGTCGTTGCCCAAGGGCCTCACCCCCGGCGTCACGGTGACGAAGTTCGGGCCGCAGGCAGCCTTGATGCGCTCCACCTCCCGCGGTGAAGCGACCACACCGTCGCACCCGGCGTCGCGGGCCGCCAGGGCGAAGCGCTCCACGTGGTCCGCCACGCCGCCGGCGAGGCCCACTTCCCGGTTGAGGGTCCCCTGGTCGAGGCTGGTCAGCACCGTGACGGCGATGACCAGCGGCGGCGTGATTCCCAGGTCTGACGCCCGGCTGCGCGCGGCCTCCACGGCGCCCGCCATCATCTCCTGTCCGCCGGAGGCGTGGACGTTGAACATGGCGACACCCAGCTCCGTGGCGGCGGCGGCCGCGCGTGCCACCGTGTTGGGGATGTCGTGGAACTTGAGGTCCAGGAAGACCTTCAGCCCCCTGTCCTCCAGCTGGCTCACCAGGTTCGGCCCGGCGGCGGTGAATAGCTCCATGCCCACCTTGACCCAGGCCAGCCGGCCGCGGAAGCGGCTGGCCAGGGCCAGGGCTTCGGCCGGCGCTGGGAAGTCCAGGGCCAGGATCAGGCGGTCCCTCGCGCTGCGGGGACCGGCGGCTTCCTTGGTCACGACTGTCACGAAAGAATCCTCCTGTCGGGTTGAATACGAGGCCGGCGCTGTCAGTGAACGTCCACACCCACCGCGTCGGTGATGCGTTCAAAGCCGTCGCGCCGGAGAAGCAGGCCCAGCTCGCGGGCCACATCCGACGCCAGGGACGGGCCGCGGTAGATGAAGCCGGTATAGACCTGCACCAGGCTGGCCCCGGCCCGGATGCGCTCGTAGGCGTCGGCGCCGGTGAAGATCCCTCCCACGCCGATGATGGGCAGCCGCGGCCCGGCCAGGCGGCGAATGGCCGCCACCATGGCGTTGGCGCGGTTTCGCAGGGGGCGGCCCGACAGGCCGCCGTCAGAGGGCACGCCCGTCGACTGCAGTCCCTCGCGCGAGGACGTGGTGTTGGTGGCAATGATGCCGCTCACGCCCGCATCCAGGGCGGCGCCCACGGACGCCTCCAGGTGTGCCGGCGAGAGGTCGGGAGCCAGCTTCACCAGGAGGGGGCGAGGTGTCAGGCCGTGGGTCAGGGCCTGCTCCTGTCCTGCCTGAAGGAGGGTCGTCAGGAGGTCGCGCAGGGTATCGGCCTCCTGGAGCAGCCGGAGCCCCGGCGTGTTGGGTGAGCTGACGTTGACCACCAGATAGTCGGCCAGTCCGTACAGCCGGCGCAGTCCTGCCAGGAAGTCCTCGATGGCCCGCTCCAGAGGCGTGTCCCGATTCTTGCCCAGGTTGACGCCGACGGGCACGCGGCCCGCCACCGGCCGCCGCCGCCAGGCCTGCAGGCGCCGGGCCATGGCCTCCATGCCCTCATTGTTGAAGCCCATGCGGTTGACCAGAGCGCTATCGGCAGGCAGGCGGAACAGACGCGGCTTTGGGTTGCCGGACTGCGGCCGGGGCGTAACGGTGCCCACTTCAACAAAGTGGAAACCCAGAGCGGCCAGAGCCGGAACGGCCTGGGCATCCTTGTCGAAGCCGGCGGCCAGGCCGACCGGCCCGTCGAAAAGCAGGCCCCACAGCTCCTGACTCAGCAGGGGGTCTCGCCACTGGTAGCGCCAGGCCAGGGCGGACAGAGCCGGCGGAAACCGGCTGCCGGCGGCCAGGGCATCGTAGACCAGCGCATGGGCCCGCTCCGGGTCCATCGTGAAGAACAGCGGGCGGAGCCATTCATAGAAGTGGACGGGGTCCAGCCGCCTCACGGCTGGGGCCCCCCCGGCAGCGGCGCCGCCAGGGCCTGATATTCCTGGAGTGACCGCACGCGCAGGAAGGCGTGGCCGGCGGCCGCTTTCTCGCCGTTGGGCTCCCGCCCCGCCTCTCCCGCCATGACCGTCAGCAGGGCCTGCGCCGTGTCCAGCGAGGTGAGGCAGGCCACGCCGTGCTCCACCGCCGTGCGGCGAATCTGGAAGCCGTCGCGCTCCGGGGCGCGGCCGCGGGTCATGGTGTTGACCACCAGGCCCACGGTGCCGCCTCGGATCAGGTCCAGAATCTCCGTGGAGCCCTCGCTCAGCTTGTAGACCGGCTCGGCGGAAACCCCGTTCTGCAGCAGGTACCTGCAGGTGCCGGCCGTGGCGAAGATGGTGTGGCCGTGAGCCGCCAGGCCCCGGGCCACCTCCAGCACCTCGGCCTTGTCGCGGTCGGCCACGGTGATCAGCACGGGCTTGCCTTCGGGCGGGGCGATACCCGCCGCCAGCAGGGCCTTGTAGAGCGCCTCCGCGTAGGTCTCGCCCAGACCCATCACCTCGCCTGTGGACTTCATCTCCGGCCCCAGGGCGGTGTCCACCTGGAGCAGTTTGGACCAGGAGAAGACCGGCGCCTTCACCCCTACGTAGGGCGGTTCCGGCCAGAGCCCCGTGCTGTAGCCCAGTTCGCGCAGAGACTGGCCGAGGATGACCTGCGTCGCCAGGGTGACGAGGGGCAGGCCGGTCACCTTGGTCAGGTAGGGCACGGTGCGGCTGGAGCGCGGGTTGACCTCCAGGACGTAGACGTCCTCGCCGGCGGCCACGAACTGCAGGTTGAGCAGGCCGCGCACTTTCAGGGCCCGCGCCAGCGTCACGGTGTGGTCCACCACCTGGCGGCGAACCGATTCGGAGACGCCAGGAGTGGGGTAGACCGCGATGGAGTCGCCGGAGTGCACCCCGGCCCTCTCCACATGCTGCATGATGCCGGCTACCAGGACGTCCTGGCCGTCGGCGACGGCGTCCACCTCCAGCTCCACGCCGGAGAGGTAGCGATCCACCAGCACCGGCCGGTCGTGGGAGACCAGCACCGCCCGATGCATGTAGTCCACCAACTCGTCTGGGGTGTACACAATCTCCATCGCCCGACCGCCCAGCACGTAGGAGGGCCGCACCAGCACCGGGTAGCCGACGCGCGAGGCGACCTCCAGGGCCTCTGGGGCGCTGGTCACGGCGCCGCCGGCGGGGCGCGGCACGCCGGTCTCCTCCAGCAGGGCGTCAAACTTGCGCCGGTCCTCGGCCCGGTCCATCTCCTCCACTGCGGTGCCCAGAATGGTCACGCCCCGTTCTGCCAGGGACCCCGCCAGGTTGATGGCGGTCTGCCCGCCGAACTGGCAGATGACCCCCTGGGGCTGTTCGGACTCGATCACGTTGAGCACGTCCTCGAGGGCCAGGGGGTCGAAGAAGAGCCGGTCGGCGGTGTCGAAGTCGGTGGAGACCGTCTCCGGGTTGCAGTTGATGATCAGGGCCTCGCGGCCGGACGCCCGGATGGCCTTTACGGCGTGTACCGAGGCGTAGTCGAACTCGATGCCCTGGCCGATGCGGATGGGGCCGGAGCCCAGCACCAGGACCCTGGGCCGTGTGGACGGCGCCAGCTCGTCCTCGCCTTCGTAGGTGGCGTAGTAGTAGGGCGTGGCGGCCTCGAACTCGGCGGCGCAGGTGTCCACCATCTTGTAGACGCTGCCGATGCCTCGGCCCAGGCGCTGTGCACGCACGTCCTCCTCGGTGGTACCGGTCAGAGCGGCGATCTGTGCGTCCGCCAGGCCCAGGCGCTTGGCCCGGCGCAACAGGTCCGACGGCAGGGGTTCACCCGGCCCCGGTGGGGCCGCGGAGGTCTGCTTGCTGCCGGCCGGCTGGCCCGGCGGTGCAGGCAGCGACGGTGTGCCGGCGGCTCCGCCCTCGGCAACGGCCCGCAGTTCCCGCTCCATGCGGACGATGCGCGCCGTCCGCTCCACGAAGTAGCGGTCGATGCCGGTCTGGTCCGACACCTGCTCGACGGTCCGCCCTCGCCTCAGGGCCTCGGCCACCAGCCAGAGGCGCTCGTCGTCGGCGGCTGTGAGCCGGCGCGTCAGCTCCTCCTCCTCCACCGCCGCCAGCCCGGGGCGCCAGAGGCCCATGCGGCCCAGCTCCACGGAGCGGACGGCCTTGAGCAGCGCGGCCTCGAAGGTGCGCTCGATGGCCATGACCTCGCCCGTCGCCTTCATCTGGGTGCCCAGGGAGCGCAGCGCCGTAGTCAGCTTGTCGAAGGGCCAGCGGGGAATCTTCACGACCACGTAGTCAAGGGCAGGCTCAAACCCCGCTGTGGTCGAGCCGGTCACTGGATTGACGATTTCATCGAGGCCCAGGCCGATGGCGATCTTGGCCGCCACCTTGGCGATGGGATAGCCCGTGGCCTTGGAGGCCAGGGCCGAACTGCGGCTGACGCGCGGGTTGACCTCAATCACGTAGTACTGCTGGCTCTTCGGGTCCAGCGCGAACTGAACGTTGCAGCCGCCCTGGATGCCCAGGCTGCGGATGATGCGCAGCGAGGCGGAGCGGAGCATCTGGTACTCCTTGTCGGAGAGGGTCTGGCTGGGGGCCACTACGATGGAGTCGCCGGTGTGGATCCCCACCGGGTCCACATTCTCCATATTGCAGACGATGACCGCATTGTCGCGGCCGTCGCGCAGGACCTCGTACTCGACTTCCTTGAATCCCGCAACGCTGCGCTCGATCAGGCACTGGCCCACAGGACTCAGCTTGAGGCCGCGGCGGGTGACCGATTCGAGGTCGTCGGGGTTGTCGGCCAGGCCGCCGCCGGTGCCGCCCAGGGTGTAGGCGGGGCGGACGATGACGGGGTAGCCTGTGGCTTCGGCGAACTCCAGGGCCTCCGCAACCTTGTGGACGATGCGGCTCTCCGGGACAGGCTCGCCGAGGGCCGCCATGGTGGCCTTGAACAGCTCCCGGTCCTCGGCCTTCTGGATCGCCTCCAACGGTGTGCCCAACAGCCGTACGCCGTGCCGCTGCAGCACGCCCTGGCGCGCCAACTCCACCGCCAGGTTGAGGCCCACCTGGCCGCCGAGGGTCGGGAGGAGGCCGTCGGGTCGCTCGCGGGCGATGACCTCGGCCACGTACTCCGGCGCCAGGGGCTCAATGTAGACGCGGTCGGCCATGGTCGGGTCGGTCATGATGGTGGCCGGGTTGGAGTTGACCAGCACCACCTGCAGCCCTTCCTCGCGCAGGGACTGACAGGCCTGGGTGCCGGCGTAATCGAACTCGGCCGCCTGCCCGATGACGATGGGGCCGGAGCCGATGACCATGACTTTCTTCAGCGTGGGGTCCTTGGGCATGGATTACCTCCTTGAGTCAGGCTGGCACCGGCACGGGCCTGGGGCACGGGTACGTTTGCCTAGATTGTGGCCGGTTGAGTGTTGGGCGCGCCAGCGCCAAGGCCTGAGTCGGCGCCACGTTCTGTATTGGTGCCACCACCGCAGGCCTGGTCATGGCGATTGCGGAAGTCCCGCATTTGCTGCAGGAAGGCGTCGAAGAGCTGGTCGGAGTCCTGCGGGCCGGGTCCGGCCTCGGGGTGGTATTGCACGGAAAAGGCCGGCAGTTCCAGGTGTCGCAGGCCCTCCACGGTGCGGTCGTTGAGGTTGCGGTGGGTCACGGTTACGGGCAGGTCGGCTACGGATTCATCGCGGATGGCGTAGCCGTGGTTTTGAGTTGTAATGGTTATACGGCCGCTCGCCAAATCCTTCACGGGGTGGTTGCTGCCGCGGTGGCCGTAGCCGAGCTTGTACGTGTCGGCTCCCAGGGAGAGGGCGAGGATCTGGTGGCCCAGGCAGATGCCGAAGATGGGCACGCGGCCGAGCAGGGCCCGGGTGGTGTCGACAGCCTCGGGCACGTCCTTGGGGTCGCCGGGGCCGTTAGAGAGCAGGACGCCGTCGGGATGCAGGGCCAGTACGTCATCGGCGGGAGTGGCGGCCGGCAGCACGGTGACGTCGCAGCCGTGCCGCACTAACTCCCGCAGGATGTTCTGCTTGACGCCGAAGTCCAGCACTGCCACCCGGAAGGGCGGTTCCGACGCCACCGGCAGAGGCAGTCCGAAGTGGTACGGCCGGGGCGTGGTGACCTCGGCCACAATACCGTCCAGGCGCACCTGACGCGCTTCCTCTGCCAGCCGCGCCACCATTTCAGGCGGCAGGGCGGCGTCAGGAACGTCCGGCGGCAGGGGGGCGGTATCAGGGCCGTGGCCGGCCCGCTCCTGGGGAATGTCCGTCGTCAGCACGCCGCGGAGGGTGCCGTGGCGGCGCAGGTGGCGGGTCAGGGCGCGGGTGTCCACGCCGCTCAGGCCCAGGATGCGGTTGGCCTTGAGATAGTCGTTCAGCGACTGCACCGACCGCCAATGGCTCGGCTCGTCACAGACCTCGCGGACGATAAAGCCCCGCACGTGGGGCTTCCAGGACTCGGAGTCGTCCAGGTTGATGCCGTAGTTGCCCACCAGGGGGTAGGTCATGACCACCATCTGGCCGGCGTAGGAGGGGTCGGTCAGAACCTCCTGGTAGCCGGTCATGCCGGTGTTGAAGACCACCTCGCCTCGAGCCGAGCCGGCGGCGCCGAAGGCCTCTCCCAGAAACACCGCGCCGTCCTCCAGAACCAGGGCTGCACGAGTCGGGCTCATGTGGCACTCCTCCTCAGGTGAGCGGCGGCGGCGACCGCCGCGATAGGGTCAGATGTTGAGTTCGCCGTTCTCCATCACCAGGCGCCCGCCGACGACGGTGTGCACGGCGCGGCCGGTCAGCCGGAGGCCGCCGAACGGGGTGTTGCGACCGCGGCTGGCAAACTGGGACGGGTCCACCGTCCAGAGCGCCGCCGGGTCGATGACCGTGATGTCACCGGGGGCTCCCTCCGCCAGGGTGCCGCCGGGCACGCCCAGGATGCGCGCGGGAGCCAGGCTGAGGGCGGCGATGGCCTGGGAGAGGCTCAGAACCCCGGGCTGCACCAGGTGGGTGAGCACCAGGCCCAGGGCCGTCTCCAGGCCGACGATGCCGAAGGCCGCCTCGGGGAACGGCACCTCCTTGTCGTCGGCGTGGTGCGGAGCGTGATCGGTAGCGATGCAGTCGATGGTACCGTCCGCCAGGCCCCGGCGCAGGGCTTCCACATCCTCCGCCGGACGCAGGGGCGGGCTCATCTTGTAGTTCGTGTCATAGCGGTGCTGTTCCAGGGACTCGTCCGTGAGCACCAGGTGGTGCGGCGTGACCTCGCAGGTGACCTGCACACCGCGGGCCTTGGCCTGGCGCACCAGTTCGAGGCTGCGGCCTGTGGACAGGTGGGCGATGTGCAGGCGGTTGCCGGTCTCCTCGGCCAGCATCAGGTTGCGGGCGACGGCGATGTCCTCGCCGGTGGACGGCATCCCATGCAGCCCGAGCAGGGTGCTGACGCGCCCACGGTGCATGCTGCCGCCCTGGGTGAGCGACTTCTCCTCGCAGTGGTCGATGACCACGCGGCCGAACTGACCGGCATAGAGCAGGGCGAGGCGCATCAGTTCGGCGGTGGCGACCGGGTGGCCGTCGTCGGAAAAGGCGGTGGCGCCGCCCTCGGCCATCTCGCCGATGGGGGCCAGTTCCTGACCCTGGCTGCCCTTGGTCACGGCGCCGATGGGGTAGACCCGGGCCGCGCCGTGGCGCTCCGCCTGGGTGCGGACGAACTCCACCAGCGGCAGCGTGTCGATGACCGGCTGCGTGTTGGGCATCGCCGCCACGGCGGTGAAGCCGCCGCAAGCCGCGGCACGGGTGCCGGAGGCGATGTCCTCCTTGTAGTCTTGCCCCGGTTCGCGCAGGTGAACGTGCATGTCGATGAGGCCGGGAGTCACGACCAGGCCGCGGGCGTCCAGGACGCGGATGCGGCCGCCCTCCTCGCCGGCGCGCCGCGCGTAGCCTTCGCCGGCGTCCGGGCCGACCCGGCGGATGACGCCCTCCTCCACCACCACGTCGGCCACGTCGTCCAGGCCGGAGGCCGGGTCCAGCACGCGACCGCCACGGATCACCAGTACTTCGGGCAACGGCAGTTCTCGCCAGCTTTTCACTTGTCGTCCACCCCCAGCAGCAAGGTCAGGCAGGCCATGCGCACGGCCACGCCGTTCGTCACCTGTTCCAGGATCACCGACTGGTCGCCGTCCGCCACCTCGGTGGGGATCTCCAGGCCGCGGTTCAGGGGTCCTGGGTGCATCACCAGGGCATCCGGTTTGGCCAGCCGCAGCCGCTCCGGCGTCAGGCCCCAGAAGCGGCTGTACTCGTGCGGCGTCGGGAACAGGCCGCGCTGCTGCCGCTCCAACTGCACGCGCAGCATCATCACCACGTCGGCGCCCTCCAGCGCCTCCTCGGGCCGGGTGAAGGTGTCCACGCCGAAGGCCGAGAGGTCGTCCGGCAGCATGGTGGCGGGGCCGGCCAGCCTGACCTGGGCGCCCATGGCCCGCAGCCCCCAGAGGTCGGAGCGGGCCACCCGGCTGTGCGCAATGTCGCCGATGATGGCCACCTGCAGGCCGTCCAGCCGGCCCTTCTTCTCGCGGATGGTCATCATGTCCAGCAGCCCTTGCGTGGGGTGTTCGTGCAGGCCGTCGCCGGCGTTGATGACGTGAGCCGCCAGGCGCTCGGCCAGGAACTGCGGCGCACCGCTGAACTGGTGCCGCATGACCACCAGGTCGAAGCCCATCGCCTCCAGGTTGCGCGCCGTGTCCAGGAGGGTCTCGCCCTTCTGCGCACTGGAGGTCGACGGCGAGATGCTGGTCAGGTCAGCAGAGAGGAACTTGCCCGCCATCTCAAACGAGGTCCGGGTGCGGGTGCTGGCTTCAAAGAAGAGCGTCAGCACGCTCCTTCCTCGCAGGGTGGTCCGCTTCTTCTCCGGCTGCGCCAGAATGTCCTTCAGCCGTTCCGCCCTGTCCAGTATGGTCTCCAGCTCCGGGCGCGTCAGGCCCTCCAGGCCGAGCAGGTCCTTGCGGTGCCACATGACGGGTCCCCCTTTCCGATTGCCGCGCGGGCGCAAGAAACGGGCCCAGCTCATCGCCAGGCCCGTCCTTATCATGCTTTAGTCCGCCTCGGCCGCAGCGGCCTCTTGCCGGGCCAGGCTGTCTGGAACGGCCTTGCCCTCCGGCTTCTCCACCGCCTGGGGCAGGACCAGGTTGAGCAAAATGCCGGTGACAGTGGCCAGGGTCATCTGGTCCAGCTCGAAGTTGCCCAGCCGCAGGTGCGAACCGCCCACGCCCAGGACCATGATGGTCGAGGCCAGAACCAGGTTGCGCTTGTCGCTGAAGTCCACCTTGGCCTCGACGAAGAGCCGGGTGCCGGCGGCGGCGATGACGCCGAACAGGGCGATGGAGACGCCGCCCATGACCGGCTCGGGGATCGTGTGGATGAGGGCGCCCAGCTTCTGCACGAAGGAGAGCAGGATGGCGATAGTGGCGGCGCCGCCCAGGACCCAGACCGAGAAGACCCGGGTGATGGCCATGACGCCGATGTTCTCACCATACGTGGTGGCCGGCGGGCCGCCGACCAGCGAGGCGAAGGTGCTGGCCAGGCCGTCGCCCAGCAGCGAACGGTGCAGGCCCGGGTCCTTGGTGAAGTCGCGGTCCACGATCTTGTTGGTCACCAGCAGGTGGCCGATGTGCTCGGTGATCAGCACGATGGCGATGGGGGCCATCAGCACCGCGGCCGAGAGGCTGTGAGGCGTCATGGCCGGAAAGACGAAGTGCGGCAGGGCGACCCACTTCGCCGCCACCACCTGGCTATAGTCCACCAGGCCCATGGCCAGCGCGAAGAGGTAGCCGGCGATGATGCCGATGAGAATCGGGATGACGCCGAGGAACTTGCGGAAGCGCACCGAACCGATGACCGTCACCAGCAGGGTGAAGACCGCGGTCAGCACCCAGGCGGTCTCCTTGCCGGCCGGGACGTGGTTGTTGGGGGAGAGGCCGGCCATGTTGACGGCGACGCCGGCCAGGCCGAGGCCGATGATGATGACCACGGACCCGATGACCACCGGCGGGAAGAGGCGGTCCAGCCAGCCGGTGCCGATGGCGCCGATGAGCAGGGCCACCGCCACGTAGACCAGGCCGAGGGCCAGGGCGCCGGCCATGGCGGCGTGCGGGTCGCCCCAGGTCTTGTTGACCAAGGTCAGGCCGGAGATGACGGCGAAGGACGAGCCCAGGTAGGCCGGCACCTTGCCCTTCGTGGCGGCGATATAGATGAGCGTGCCCATGCCGCCGGTAAACAGGGCCACGGACGGGTCGAAGCCGGTCAGGATGGGCACCAGCACCGTGGCGCCGAACATGGCGAAGAGGTGCTGCAGGCTGAGCGGGATGGTTTCCAGCAAGGGCAGCCTTTCGCCCACGTCGATGGTTCTCCGGTTCATCGCGTCTCCCCCTTAATGGATGATTCCCTATTTCTCCTGCCCAGCGGCGCCGGGCAACAAAAAACTCCTTCTGGCCGGGCGGCCCGAAGGAGTTGGTCAGCACAAAGCTGGACCGTTCCCCTTCGCGGCCTCACGGGACCGCACTTAAAGGGTGGCTCTCATTCTTGACTTACGTTGTATCGCCTGTGTCGAGGATGTGGGCCGCATCGCGGCCGTCCACCTCGGTCACCAGCACCGCTACCTGTTCGCGCCGGGAGGTGGGAACGTTCTTGCCCACATAGTCGGCGCGGATCGGCAGTTCGCGGTGGCCCCGGTCGACCAGCACCGCCAGTTGAATCACCTCCGGCCGCCCTCTGTCGATGAGGGCGTCCATAGCGGCGCGTATCGTCCGGCCGGTGTAGAGCACGTCGTCCACCAGGACGATCCGGCGCTGGTGGACATCGAAGGGGATGTCGGTCTCCTGCACCGTCGCCCGGTCCGGCCCGCGCTCCTGCAGGTCGTCCCGGTAGAGGGTGATGTCCAGGGTGCCGATGGGCACCTCGATGCCTTCAATCTCTTTGAGCCGCTGGGCCAGCCTCTTGGCCAGGAACTCACCCCGCCTCCGGATGCCCACCACCGCCAGGCGCTCCAGCGACCCGTCCTCGGTGTTGCTCTCCAGAATCTCGTGGGCGATGCGAGTGAGCGCCCGCCGCATGCCTTCCGCGTCCATGATGTCCGCCTTCGGCTGCACCTGCGAGCCACCCCCTCCGCTGCGTTTGCGTTCCTGCCACACCTGCCCCTCGGCAGTCGCCGGGTTCACAGCACCAAAAAAACCTTCCTGCCCATCCGGCAAGAAGGCTTCATCAGCGCTTCAAACACACGCCAACTATAAGCTCCTTGCCGGCCTCACGGGACCGGTTTAAAGGATTCCTTGTACCGCAATCAGCATACCAGACGATGTCGCAGCGGGTCAAGGCCGGGATGAAAACTCGCGAAAAAACGCTGGTACAGTGCAGGTTACCGTATGACGGTCAACGCTCTTGGGACGAAAAGAAGGAAGAATCGCCCTTGGCAAGTAATTGATTTCTAAAGCATGAGGACGTGCCCCTCGCAGTCGACACCAAGGAGGATGGTTTCATGAAGTACCTGGCCCCCGCCGTGTCCGTGAGCGACCTCAACGCCAGCCGGCGCTTCTACTGCGACGTGCTGGGGTTCGCCGAGTGGTTCCACTGGGAGAACACCCTGGGTGTCGAGCACGGCAGCGCCCGTCTGATTCTGGACCTGACCGCGGACCCGGCCAAGGAAATCGGTGACCGACCCGGTCAGGGCATCACCCTCTATATGATCTTCGACGGGACCGACATCGACGCCTACTACGCGGGTGTCAAGGACCGGGCCCGCGTTGTCTCTCCCATCCAGGACAAGCCCTGGGGAGACCGGGTCTTCACCGTCGCCGACCCGGACGGATACCGCATCTCCGTGGCCCGCGAGGGGTAGATCACCCACGAGGCCAGGCGGTCGCCGCCCCCGAAGCAAAGGATTCTCCGCGACCCGCGTCTAAGTAATGACTGGGCCCGCCGCACCCTGGCGGCGGGCCCTTTCCCACTCTTACCACGCGGAAGGAGGCCTGCCCGTGAGCAAGGTGCAGCCCGGGGCGGCTGGGAGCCCGACCGGCATCATCTGGCGTCCTGACCCTGAGCAGGTTCGGCAGAGCAACGTCCAGCGCCTGATGGACCGGCACGGCATCGCCACCTACGACGAGCTCCTGCGCCGCTCCAACGAGGACGTGGCCTGGTTCTGGGATGCCGTCGTCCGTGACCTGGGCATCGACTGGTACCGGCCCTACGAGCAGGTGGTCGACCTCTCGCGGGGAGTGTCCTGGGCCACCTGGTTCCGCGGGGCCCGCATGAATGTGGCCAACGACTGCGTCGACAAGCATGCCCTCGGTGACCGCCGGGACCAGCCCGCCGTCATCTGGGAGGGCGAGGAGGGTGCGACGCGCACCCTGACCTACGCTGACCTGCAACGGGAGGTCAACCGGTTCGCACACGCCCTGGCGGGCCTCGGCGTGGACAAGGGCGACCGGGTGGGCCTCTTCCTGCCCATGCTGCCCGAGACCGTTGTGGCCATCATGGCCATCGCCAAGATAGGCGCGGTCTTCACGCCCATCTTCTCGGGCTACGGCGCACAGGCCGTGGCCACGCGCCTCCAGGATGCCGGGGCCAGGGTGCTCATCACCGCCGACGGCTTCCTGCGCCGCGGCCAGGCGGTCCCCATGAAGGAGGCGGCGGACGAGGCCGCCTCCCTCTCCCCGTCCGTCGAGCACGTGGTCGTGGTACGCCGCCTCGGCCGCGAGGTCCCCTGGGCCGAGGGGCGCGACCTCTGGTGGGACGAGCTGGTGGCGGGTCAGCCCGAGACCTTTGAGACCGTGCACCTCGACCCGGAAGACCCGATCATGATCATCTACACCTCAGGCACCACGGGCAAGCCCAAGGGCGCCCTGCACGTGCACGCCGGCTTCCCGCTGAAGTCGGCCCAGGACATCTCCCACCACTTTGACCTGCACCCCGGGGAGGTCATGTTCTGGTTCACCGACATCGGCTGGATGATGGGCCCCTGGCTCATCTTCGGCACCCTGATGCTGGGGTCGGCCATGTTCCTCTACGACGGCGCACCGGACTACCCCGGCTACGACCGCCTCTGGGCCCTGGTGGAGCGGCATCGCGTCACGCACCTGGGCGTCTCCCCAACGCTCATCCGCGCCCTGATGCCCCATGGCGAGGAGCCCGTCCGCAAGCACGACCTCAGCAGCCTGCGCATCATGGGCAGCACCGGGGAGCCCTGGAACCCGGACCCCTACCTCTGGCTCTTCCATACGGTCGGCGGCGGCCGCTGCCCCATCATCAATTACTCCGGAGGCACGGAGATCTCGGGCGGCATCCTGGCCTGCTCCGTACACCAGCCCCTCAAGGTGGCCTCCTTCGCCGGGCCCAATCTGGGCATCGCGGCTGACGTGGTGGACGACGCCGGCCAGCCCGTGCGAGGCCAGGTGGGCGAGCTGGTCATCCGCGGCCCCTGGCCCGGCATGACCCGCGGCTTCTGGAAGGACCCGGACCGCTACCTCAACACCTACTGGTCCCGCTGGCCGGGCATCTGGTACCACGGCGACTGGGCCTCCATCGACGGGGACGGCTTCTGGTACATCCACGGCCGCTCCGACGACACCATCAAAGTGGCAGGCAAGCGGGCGGGCCCGGCCGAATTCGAGTCGGCCCTGGTGGCCCACCCCGCGGTACTGGAGGCGGCGGCCATCGGCGTACCGCACGCGCTCAAGGGCGAAACCGCCGTCTGCTTCGTGGTGTTGAAGCCAGGCTATGCCCCCAGCGAGGGGCTGCGCCAGGAGTTGAAGCGCCAGGTCGCCGATGTCCTCGGTAAGGCCTTGCGGCCGGAGGAGGTCAAGTTCGTTGCCCAGATCCCCAAGACGCGCAACGGCAAGGTGATGCGCCGGGTCGTACGGGCCAAGTACCTGGGCGAGGCCCTCGGCGACACGTCGGCCCTGGAGAACCCCGCCGCTGTGGAGGAAATTGGCCGCGCGGTGTAGGCATGAACGGAAGCGGGGAAGGGCTGGCTGCCCCTCCCCGCTTCTCGTATGGCCTGAGAGTACCGTGATCAAAGGAGGCCTCTGTCTTGCCCCCTGTGCGATTGAAGGATGGGCAGTTCGCCCACATCCGCCGCGCCGCCGCCTCGGATGCGGTGGGGCTCGTCGCCCTGATGAACCGCTGCTACCAGGAGAGGCTTTACTATCACACCTCGACCTACGACACGACCCCAGAACAGCTGGCATCGCTCATCGAGCGGGACCTTCATGTGGTGGCCGACGTCGACGGCGCCCTGGCCGGCTGGGCCGAGATCTCGCCCGGCCGCGCCGAGTTCATGCGGCACACGGGCAACCTGGGCATGGGTATCGACAGGTCCTACCGGGATGCAGGCCTGGGCAGGCACCTCCTGCTGGCCGTCCTCGACCTGGCCCGCGAGGCGAGCCTGGAGCGGGTGACACTCTACGCCAACGCCTCCAACGCCAGGGCCCTGGCGCTCTACGAGAAGGTCGGGTTCGTTCAGGAAGGACGACTGCGCCGCGAAATCAAGGATAGCGAGCGCTACGACGACGTGGTCATCATGGGTCTTCTGTTCTAGAGGGTCCGCCGATTGGCAGGCCAGCCTCCTCACCCAATGGGAGGCGGTCCGTCGAACCAGGTTGAGATCACACGCCGCAGCGTGAACCCGTTCCTCTCGTAGAGGCTGAGCGCCGGCGTATTGGACTCCTTTCCCGCACAACGGCGGTGATGACCCCAATCGTTCCCGCGACGCGACCGTCGTCGTGCCAGGCGGTCAATCCGAGAACGGTTTGACCTGCATGTCCATCCCTCCGTCAGGCCCCGCGCCCATCCCAGGCCGCGGGGCCTTCCTCTCACTCCTCAGTCCGCCAATAGAACCCGTCTTTGCGCTCCATCAGCTTGGTCATGATGAACTCGCGGCGCAGAGTGGCATAGTCCTCGTGGTACTTCTTCAGCACCGCGTTGACTTGCGCCTCGGGGTACTTGCGGCCCTTGTCAAAGTGGTTGACCAGCCAACGGAGGATGACCTCTCGCTTCTTGCGCTGGGCGGGGATCTCCGTCAGGCGCCCCTCCACCATGAACGTGCGCAGGATCTTGCGCTCGTAGGCGTCCGCGCTGAGGTCGTCGGCCACAGAGGCGATGACCTCCGGTGTCAGCACTTCTTTGCTGAGCCCCCGCAGGGCCTCGGCATCAAGGCTATAGTAATGCGTGTTGCCCTCGGCCCGCATCTGCACCAGCCCCATCTCCTTGAGCTTGGCCAGGTGATGCGACACCGTGGGGTCCTTGACCCCCAGCGTCGTCGCCAACTCCTCCACGCTGTACTCGCGCGAGGCTAGCAGGCCGACGATGCGCAGCCGGGTCTCGTCGGCCAGGGTCTTGAAGAAGGAGACCAGCTTCTCCAATGTTTCCTGTCCCATGCTATTTTCACCTCTATCTAATTAGATACTAGTCTATCCGGGTTCGGGCCGTCAAGTCGTGGGTCCCCATCCGGATGGCCCATGGCCCCCCGCCCGGCAAAGGCGCCGACATGGATGGACAAGTCCTTTCACCGGGGCCGAAAGACCAGAGAGCACGCGGAAAACTCCGCGTGCTCTCCCCTTGGTTATGGCCGGGGCGGCAACGAACCAGGGCGAAGGCCTCCCTCTAGGCCGCCCGCCTG
>CALMNP010000324.1 GCA_937868875.1 uncultured Bacillota bacterium
CGGTTGGCCGGGACAAGACCACTATACCAGAACGATCGGCGCCTGCCAAAGGGGCCGGATTCTTGCGAAAGGGAGTTCCTTCGGCAAGCGAGGCAAATCCCTGCGGACACCCGGCAGGAGTTTCCTCTCCTGGCACGAAAATCGCTTAGAGGGATTTTCGGGAATCCCACTCTAAGTCCCTCAGGAGGAGAACCAGACGTATGAAGCGCAACCGTTCGCTCGCCATCCTGTTGGCGGCCCTTATGGTCCTGTCCATCCTGGGCAGCGCCTGTGCCAAGAAGGCTGAGCCAGTTCCGACCCCGTCGGCCCCGCAGACGGAAGCCCCCAAGTTCCGGGTGGCCATGGTTACCGACGTCGGCGGCCTCAACGACCAGTCCTTCAACGCCTCCGCCTACCGCGGCCTGAAGAAGCTCGAGGGCGACGGCGTGGAAATCAAGGCCCTGGAGTCTACCAAGCAGGAAGACTATGAGGTCAACCTGGGCGCTCTGGTGGAGCAGAAGTACAACCTGATCTGGGCCATCGGCTTCCTGATGACCGACGCCACCGACAAGGCGGCCAAGGCGAACCCCAACAACCAGTTCGCCATCATCGACAGCGTGGTGAACGAGCCCAACGCAGCCTCGGTCACGTTCAAGGAAGAGGAAGGCTCCTTCCTCATGGGCGTCATCGCCGGCATGGTCACGAAGACCAACAAGATCGGCTTTGTGGGCGGCATCGAGGGCGACCTGATCAAGAAGTTCGAGTCCGGCTTCCGGGCCGGCGTCGCCTCTGTCAACCCGAAGGCTCAGGTGCTGGTCACCTACGCCGGCAGCTTCACCGACCAGGGTAAGGGCAAGGAAGTCGCTCTGGCCCAGTACAAGGCCGGCGCCGACGTGATTTACCACGCCGCCGGCGCGGTTGGCATCGGCGTCATTGCCGCCGCCAAGGAGCAGAACAAGTACGTCATCGGCGTCGACTCCGACCAGAACAGCCTGGCCCCGGACAACGTCATCTCTTCGATGATGAAGGGCGTGGACGTAGCCGTCTATGACGTGTCCAAGAAGCTGCAGAACGGCGAGAAGATCGGCGGCCAGCACATCGTTCTCGGCCTGAAGGAAAACGGCGTCGGGACCTCCCCCACCACCAAGTGGGACCTGAACAAGGACATGAAGGCCAAGGTTGACGCCTACAGCAAGATGATCGTCGACGGCACCCTGAAGGTCCCCGCCACCCGCGAGGAGCTGGCCGGCTTCAAGGCGCCCGAAATAAAGTAGTCCCGCCCGGACCGACACAAAGGGCGGTGCAAAGGTGTCGAGGGGGGACTCTAAGACGGTCCCCCCTCGTTTCCTCTGTGTCATGGACAGGCAGCAACGGGCCCGGTGAGGAGGGCGTTTTTTGGCCAAAGTCCTCGAAATGGTGGGCATCACCAAGGTCTTCCCCGGCGTCATCGCCAACGAGGATGTCCACTTTGACGTGGAGCAGGGAGAGATCCATGCCCTGCTGGGAGAAAACGGAGCCGGCAAAACAACCCTGATGAACGTGCTCTACGGGCTTTACGCGCCGGACGGCGGCGAGCTTCGCTGGCAGGGCAAGCCCGTGCACATCGGCAACCCCAATGTGGCCATCCGCCTGGGCATCGGCATGGTTCACCAGCACTTCATGCTGGTGCCGCCCATGACCGTGGCGGAAAACATTGTGCTTGGGGCCGAGCCCAGCAAGGGCGGCCTGTTGGACATGGCCGCGGCCAAGAAGCGCGTGCGCGAGCTGTCGGAACAGTTCGGCCTCAAAGTGGACCCGGAGGCCAAGATCCAGAATATCTCCGTGGGCATGCAGCAACGCGTGGAGATCCTGAAGGCCCTCTACCGGGGCGCCGGGCTGCTCATCCTGGACGAGCCCACCGCCGTTCTGACCCCGCAGGAGGTCACCGAACTCATCGCCATCATGCGGCGCCTGGTGGAGGAAGGCCGATCCGTCATCTTCATCACGCACAAGCTGAAAGAGGTACTCCGCATCGCCGACCGGGTCACCGTCATCCGGCGGGGGCGGGTCATCGATACCCTGTACACGAAGGACGCCACCGAAGACGGCCTGGCGGAGAAGATGGTCGGCCGGAAGGTCAGCCTGCGGGTGGAGAAGGACGAGGCCCGGGTGGGCGACGTGATCCTCCGGGTGCGCGACCTGACGGCGGCCAACAACCGACACCTGCCCGCCCTGCGGGGCTGCAGCTTGGAAGTGCGGCGCGGCGAGATCTATGGTCTGGCCGGGGTAGACGGGAACGGCCAGTCCGAGCTGATCGAGGTCCTGACCGGGCTTCGTCCGGCCACCGGCGGCGAGGCCATGATGAACGGCAAGAGCCTGTTAGGGCTGAACCCCAGGGCCATCTTCGCCCGCGGCGTGGGCCACATCCCCGAGGACAGGCAGCGGCGCGGCCTGGTGCTCAACTTTACGGTGGGCGAGAACCTGATTCTGGGCTCGCACCACCGGCAACCCTTCTCCGTGCGGGGCCTGCTGCAAGGCGGGGCCATCGACCGTCGGGCCGAGGACATGATTCAGCGCTACGACATCCGCACCCCGGGCACCAAGACCCTGGCCCGGTCCCTGTCCGGCGGCAACCAGCAGAAGGTGATCGCCGCCCGTGAGATGGAGCGCGACCCGGACCTGCTCATTGCCGCCCAGCCGACCCGCGGCCTGGACGTGGGCGCCATTGAGTTCCTGCACCGGCGCCTGGTGGAGGCCCGCGACCGGGGCAAGGCCGTGCTGCTGATCTCGCTGGAGTTGGACGAAATCCTGTCCCTCTCCGACCGGATCGGCGTCATCTACGAGGGGCGCGTCGTGGCCGAAGTTCCGGGCCACGAGGCGACGGAGGAGCAGTTGGGCCTGTGGATGTCCGGCGGCTCCACCGGCAGGAGAGGGGAGGCCCAGGGATGAGCGACCGCAAGGCGAAACGGCTGTTCACCGGTTCCATCCCGCTGCCCACCTTCGAGGGTTTCCTGGTCCCCATTCTGGCCGTAGTGGCGGCCCTGCTGGTGGGCGTCCTGTTCATCCTCTGGGTGGGCAAGGATCCGATTCTGGCTTACAAGGCCCTGTGGCGGGTGACGTTCGGCAGCACCCGCAACACCCTGGAGACTCTGGTGGACACCGTGCCGCTCATCTTCACCGGCCTCTCCGTGGCCCTGGCCTTCCGCTGCGGCCTGTTCAACATCGGCGGCGAGGGCCAATACCTGGTCGGCTCGCTGGCGGCGGCCGTCGCCGGTTACGCCCTGCCGGGCCTCCCGGCGGTGGTGCACATTCCCCTGGTGCTGCTGGCCGGTTTTGCCGCCGGCGGCCTCTGGGCAGCCCTGCCGGGCTGGCTCAAGGCGCGCTTCGGCATCCACGAGGTCATCAACACCATCATGATGAACTACATCTCGCTCTACTTCGTGCACTGGCTGGTGATCGCCCACCTGAAGGACCCGACCAACCTCTCGCAGCGCACGCCGAAGATCCTGGAGTCCGCGGTGCTGCCCAACCTGCTTCAGAACACCCGCTTCCACCTGGGCTTCTTCGTCGCCCTGCTGGTGGCCCTGGGCGTCTACTTCCTGCTCTGGCGCACCATCGCCGGCTACGAGATCCGCGCCGTGGGTCTGGCGCCGGCGGCTGCCGAGTATGGCGGCATCTCGGTGGCCAGGAACATCATCCTGGCCATGGTCCTCTCCGGCGGCCTGGCGGGCCTGGCCGGAGCGGTACAGGTGGCCGGCATCTCGCTGGCCTACTATGACGGCGCGGGCTTTGTCGGCTATGGCTTCAACGGCATCGCCGTGGCCCTGCTGGGCCGCAACCATCCGGCCGGCGTGCTGGTGGGCGCCCTCCTCTTCGGCGCCCTGGGCCGCGGCGGCGTGCGCGGCATGCAGGCCATCGCCGACGTGCCCAAGTCCATGATCGGCGTGGTGCAGGCGGCCATCATCTTCTTCATCGCGGCCGAGGGCCTCTTCCGCGTGCTGGTGCCGCGCCTGCGTCAGCGCCGGCAGGCCTCCCGTGGCCCTGGGCCGGCCGGAGGAACCGGCGGAGAGGGCGCGCCCCACAGCGGGACGGCCACGGAAGGGGGTGCGGGCCGGTGAGCATCTTCAGCCTGACTGTCATCGCCAGCCTGCTCATCTCGTCCATTCGTTCCGCCACACCGCTGGTGCTGGCCGCCCTCGGCGGCATCTTCTCCGAGCGCAGCGGCGTCGTCAACATCGCCCTGGAGGGCATTATGCTCATCGGCGCCTTCACGGCCGTGATGATCTCGTACTCCAGCGGTTCCGCCTGGCTGGGCGTGCTGGCGGCCATGGCCGCCGGTGTCGCCATCGCCTGGCTGCACGGCGTCGTCTCCATCAAATACAGGGCCGACCAGGTCGTGTCCGGCACGGCCATCAACATCCTGGCTGTGGGCCTGACCGAGTTCCTGCTGGCCAAGTTCTTCGGCCAGGCGGGCCAGACGCCCAACGTGACCCCGGCTACCTTGCCGACATGGTTGCCCCTTCATGGCTTCACCCAGCAGGTCACGGCCTTCGCCTGGATTGCCGCCGTCCTGGTGGTGCTGACTCATGTGGTGCTCTTCCATACGCCCCTGGGGCTTCGGATCCGCGCCGTGGGCGAACACCCGCGGGCCGCGGATACGGTGGGCATCAACGTTTTTCATATGCGTTACCTGGGGGTGCTGCTCTCCGGCGCCCTGGCCGGTCTGGGCGGCGCCGCCCTCTCCGTGGGCCTGCTCAATTCCTTCACCGACAACATGACGGCGGGCCGCGGCTTTATCGCCCTGGCGGCGGTCATCTTCGGCAAGTGGAGCCCCTTCGGCGCCCTGGCTGCGTCGCTGCTGTTCGGCTTTGCCGATGCCCTGCAGACGCAGGCGCAGATCATCGGCCTGAAAGTGCCCAGCGAGTTCCTGCTGATGTCGCCATACATTCTTACCATGCTGGCCCTGGCCGGGGTGGTGGGCCGCTCCACGCCCCCTGCCGCCAGCGGCACGCCCTACGAGAAGGGTGAGCGCTGAGGGGCGTAGAAGAAGCACCCCCGGGAGATTCTCCCGGGGGTGTCCTGTTGGGGAGGGGGATGACCTGGGACCGCACCCCCGTGCCGGCGCCTGACCGGCGGGGACACGGATGCGGCGCCGCTCCCGAGACATCCTACGACGAGGCGACCCTGGTTGGCGACGTTTCAAGATAGGGGATTGACGCCCCGGATGAGGAGGGACCGCTCGTGCCCAAGGAAGTGGAAGCATACGATCGCTATTTGCAGGAGCACCATGAGACCCATTTGCAGGAACTGTTCGAGTTCCTGCGCATCCCCAGCGTCAGCGCCCTGTCTGAGCATAAGGACGACGTGCGCCGGGGCGCCGAGTGGGTGGCGGCGCAGATGAAGAAGGTGGGCCTCAATCGGGCCGAGATCATTCCCACGGCCGGCCATCCCCTGGTGTACGGCGAGTGGCTGGAACGCCCCGGACAGCCGACGGTCCTGGTCTACGGCCACTATGATGTGCAGCCGGTCGACCCGCTTGAACTCTGGGAGACGCCGCCCTTTGAACCGCAGGTCCGGGACGGCCAGCTTTACGCCCGCGGGTCCAGCGACGACAAGGGCCAGGTGTTCATGCACCTGAAGGCGGTGGAGGCCCTCCTGGCTGTGGACGGCAGCCTGCCGCTCAACTTCAAGTTCCTCATCGAGGGCGAGGAGGAAATAGGCGGCGAGCACCTGGACCAGTTCATCCGGGAGAATCACGAGTTGCTGAAGTCAGACGTCCTGGTCATCTCGGACACCACCATGTTCGACCGCGGCCTCCCCGCCCTGTGCACGGGACTGCGCGGCCTGGCCGTCATGGAGGTCCGCCTGGAAGGGCCGAGCACTGACCTGCATTCCGGGCTCTTCGGCGGCGCGGTGCAGAACCCCATCCACGCCCTGGCTGAGCTGGTCGCAGGCCTTCACCGGCCGGACGGCTCCGTGGCGGTGGAAGGATTCTACGACCGGGCTCGCCCTGCGGCCGAAGCCGAGAAGGCCTCCCTGGCCGCCCTGCCTTTCAGCGACGAGGAGTTTCGTCAGGAGGTCGGCGCCCCGGCCCTCTTCGGTGAGGCCGGGTACAGCACCCTGGAGCGCCTGTGGACGCGGCCGACCCTGGAGGTCAACGGCATCGGCGGCGGGTTTCAGGGGGAGGGCACCAAGACGGTGATACCCTCCGGCGCCTTCGCCAAGATCACCTGCCGGTTGGTCCCGGACCAGGATCCGGAGGAGATTGTGACCCTGGTGGAGGCCCACCTGATGAAGCGCTGTCCGGCGGGGGTTAGGCTGCACGTCCGGCGGATGCAGGGGGGCAAGCCCACCCTGGTCTCTCCCGACCACCCCGCCGTCACGGCGGCGGCGAATGCCCTGACCGAGGCCTTTGGCGTCAGGCCGGCCTTCATCCGCATGGGAGGCTCCATTCCGGTGGTGCAGACCTTCCAGGACGAGCTAAAGGTGCCGGTGGTACTGCTGGGCTTCAGCCTCCCCGACGAGAAGTTCCATGCCCCCAACGAGCATTTCGACCTGGGCAACTACCAGAGCGGGCTCAGGACTCTCTGCCGCTACTGGCCGGAGCTGGCGTCCTGGCGGCCTGAGGCCTGAGAGGCATAGAGCAAAACCCCCGGGTCCCCGGGGGTTTTCCTTCCCTGGATGCGTCACAGTCAGGTTACATTGGGCTGCGGCCAGTTCGGCGGCAGGGCCGCTTGGCCCTGGGCCTGGGCGCCGGCCTGCCAGGTGCCGGGGAGCTGCTGGCTCAGCTGCTGCGCCTCCTGCTGCACCTGGCTGATCTCCTGCTGGCTGGCCTGGAGGGGCTTATAGAAGCCCTTCTGGTTCATCTGCTGCCAGATCTGATACTGGTGATCCAGGATGTTGGTCAGAGACTGCTGAAAGTCCTGCCGGAGGGCCTTGTGGCCGGTCTCCAGGACGGCGTGGACCAGCATGCCTGCCATCATTTTATGCTCGCTGAGCAGAGCGTTGTAAAGGTCCTGGTCTGTAATCTTGTTGGGCATTCCCTGCATGCTGTTCCCTCCTAGTGCATTGTGCCGAGGTGGCCGACAAGGCGATGGAACTCGGCGTCATGGGCCTGGATGAGGTGCTGGCACAGCTGCTTGAGCTGGGCGTCGCTGGTCTCGTTGGCGAAGTGGTTGCAGAGATGGGTCATGGTCTGATTGGCCCTCAGGGTCTGCGACAGGAACAGCACTTCAGACGCGGCCAGATTGGGCATGCGAGGTCCCCCTTCCGTATCTTGATCGGCATCGGCTCGACGGTCGTCGGGCCGCTTGATTCTAGTCATTGCCGTCCCACAGCCAGGTCATGCGAAGGGAAGGCCGGGCGGTGGTCCGCCCGGCCGGCGAAAGGGCTGTTAACGGTTGTTGCGCTTGTCGCGGCGGCCCTGGTTGCCACCGGCCATGTTCTGGGCGCTGTCGCTGATGGAATCACCAGCAGCGCCGCCGGCCATGGCGCCGGTAGCCCCGCCCACAACGGTGCCGACCGGGCCGGCCACGGAACCCAGAGCAGCGCCCGCAGCCAGGCCGGCAGCTCCGCCGGCGGTGGTGCCGGCGGCGTCGGACAGATCGGTCTGGTTACCGTTCCGGTTGCGGGTCTTGTTGTCGTCCTTTGCCATGCGCACGACCTCCCTTTCAGATTGGGACAGCATTAGTGTCTGCCGCTGACGGTTGGGCATGCGACGCCCAGAAGACCAAGTTCTTGCGGCACTGCCTTGGTAAGAGAAGTCAAAACCAGCGGCTGCGGCGGCCCAAGGTGATGTCAGGAAGAATAACTTGACACCATGGGTCGCCTATGGTTCAATCGTAATGTCAAGTTGAATGCCTTGACGGGGTGATACCGCGTGCTCGAGAAAATGATGCACGTTGCAGCCCTCTATGATTTCTACGGCCAGCTCCTGACCGAGCGGCAGCGCGAACTGATCGAGCTGTACTACCTCAACGACCTGTCTCTGGGTGAGATCGCCGAGGATCAGGGCATCTCCCGCCAGGCGGTCCACGACCAGCTGCATCGCGCCGAGGGCGCCCTGGAGCACTACGAGGCCACACTGGGCCTGGTGGCCCGGCACCTGGAGCAGCAGAAGGCCCTGCAGGAATTGCAGAGCCGGCTGAACCAGGGGGACGTGGAGGGGGCCCGGGAGATCGTCCGGAGCCTGCTCAGGGAGTAGTGCCGGGAGCCGCCCCGTCGGCGGCGCAACAAGGATAAACTCCCACCGGAGAAGGTGAGCCGGTGTTCGAGAACCTTTCATCCAAGCTCCAGGAAACCTTCAAGCGCCTGCGCGGCAAGGGCAAGCTCACGGAGGCCGACGTCTCCGAGGCCCTGCGCGAGGTACGGTTGGCCCTTTTGGAGGCCGACGTCAACTTCCGCGTGGTCAAGGACTTCGTCGCCCGCGTCAAGGAAAAGGCCGTGGGCATCGAGGTTCTGGAGGCTCTCAGTCCCGGCCAGCAGGTCATCAAGATCGTCAACGACGAGATCACGGCTCTGCTGGGCGGCACCAACGCCCGGCTGAGCATCGCCCCCAAGCCTCCCACCGTGGTCCTGATGGTGGGTCTGCAGGGCGCAGGCAAGACCACCGCCTCCGGCAAGCTGTCCGCCTGGCTGAAGAAGCAGGGCAAGCGCCCCTTGCTGGTGGCGGCGGACGTCTACCGCCCGGCGGCCATCAAGCAGCTGCAGGTCCTGGGCCAGCAGTTGGACGTGCCCGTGTTCAGCCTGGGCAGCGACGCCGATCCCGTTGACATCGCCCGCGCCGGCGTGGAGTCGGCCGTGAAGCAGGGGCGGGACGTGGTCCTGGTGGACACCGCCGGCCGGCTTCAGGTCGACGACGCTCTGATGCAGGAGTTGGAGAACATCAAGGCCGCCGTCCATCCCCACGAGATTCTCCTGGTGGTGGACGCCATGACCGGCCAGGAAGCGGTCTCCGTGGCGGAGACCTTCAACCAGCGCCTGGGCATCGACGGCGTGGTCATCACCAAGCTGGATTCGGACACCCGCGGCGGCGCCGCGCTCTCCGTACGCGCGGTCACGGGCCGTCCCATCAAGTTCGTGGGCACCGGCGAGAAGCTGGACGCCCTCGAGCCCTTCCATCCCGATCGCATGGCCTCGCGCATCCTGGGCATGGGCGACGTCCTGTCGCTGATTGAAAAGGCCCAGGCCCAGTTTGACGAGAAGCAGGCCATGGAGATGTCCCAGAAGATGCGCAAGGCGGAGTTCACGCTGGATGACTTCCTCCAGCAGCTTCGCCAGGTGCGCCAGATGGGACCCCTGGACCAACTGCTGGGCATGCTGCCCGGCATGGGCCAGCTGAAACAGCTGAAGAACGTCAAGGTGGATGAAAAGGAACTGGTCCATGTAGAGGCCATCATCCAGTCCATGACGGCTCAGGAGCGCCGCTCGCCCGACATCATCAACGGCTCCCGGCGCAAGCGCATCGCCCGCGGCTCCGGCACCACGGTGCAGGAGGTCAACCGGCTGCTGCGCCAGTTCGAGGAGAGCAAGAAGATGATGAAGCAGTTCGCCGGCATGGAAAAGGCCATGCGCAAGGCGGGCCGGGTCCCCTTCGGGCCGCGGTAGCCGCTCCCCCGGGGCCCTGGCCCCCGGGGCATAACGATGTTAGTGGCCGCTTGCGGTTGCTATAGATAGACGCACAGGGTGCAAGGCATCAGGAGGTGACGCTGATGGCAGTCAAGATTCGGCTCAAGAGGATGGGCGCCAAGAAGGCTCCTTTCTACCGCGTGGTGGTGGCGGATTCTCGTTCCCCGCGGGACGGCCGCTTCATCGACGAGGTGGGGTACTATAACCCCACGGCCAAGCCGGCCGTGCTCAAGGTGGAGGAGGAGAAGGTTCTCAACTGGATGGCCAAGGGGGCTCAGCCCTCGGACACCGTTCGGTCCCTGTTCTCCGGCCTCGGTCTGATGAAGAAGCTGGATGAGGCCAAGCGGGCGAAGCAGGAGGGCTAAGCCGTGCGTGAGCTGGTGGAAGTCCTGTGCCGGGCTCTGGTTGACCAACCGGATCAGGTAGATGTCCGCGAACTGGAGGACGAGCGCACCGTCACCATCGAGGTGCGGGTCGCCCCCAGCGACATGGGCAAGGTCATCGGCAAGCAGGGCCGCATCGCCAAGGCCATTCGCACCCTGGTGAAGTCCGCCTCCGTGCGCTCCAACAAGCGCGTCACGGTGGAGTTCATCTGATGCGAAAGGCGATCGGGGAGATTACCGCTCCCCAGGGCGTCCGCGGCGAGGTGCGGGTTCAGCCCTTCACCGACCACCCGGAACGGTTCGCCTCCCTCCGCCAGGTCTGGCTGGGGGAGCCGCGGAATGTCAGGGTTATTGTGGAGCAGGCGCGGCCGCACAAGGGCTTCTGGCTGCTGAAGCTGGGCGGCGTCGACGACCGCAATCAGGCGGAGACGCTCCGCGGCGTGCGGCTGGAGGTGGAGCCCGAGGACCGGGCCCCGCTGAAGCCCGGCGAGTTCTATGTGGATGACCTCATCGGCCTGCCCGTCGTCACCGCCCTTGGACGGCGGCTGGGGCGGCTGGAGGAGGTCCTGCAAACCGGCGCCAACGACGTCTGGGTGGTGCGGGGCGATCCCGCCCGGGGCGAGGTCAGGGAAGTGCTCCTGCCGGCGCTCAGGGACGTGGTGCGCGAGGTGGACCTGGCGGCGGGACGGCTGGTGGTGGCACCCCTTCCCGGCCTGCTGGACTAGTCCCGGCGAGGCCGCCGGGAAAGGGGCAGAGTTGTGAGGATCACCATCCTGACGTTGTTTCCGGCCATGGTGCGGGCCCCCTTCGAGGAGAGCATGCTGAAGAGGGCCAGGGATAAGGGCCTGCTGGAGATGGAGGCGGTCTACATTCGCGATTACGCGGAGGGACGCCACCTGGTGACGGACGACTACCCCTTCGGGGGCGGCGCCGGCCTGGTGATGAAGCCGGAACCCATCTACCGAGCCCTGACCGATGTGCTGCAGAGGTCGGAGCAGAAACGCCCCCCGGAGGCCAGACCGCCGCGCGTCATCCTGGTTGACCCTCAGGGAGAGCTGTTCAGCCAGGATAAGGCCTGGGAGCTGTCCCGGGAGGACGAACTGATCTTCATCTGCGGCCACTACGAGGGCGTCGACGAAAGGGTCCGAAGCTGGGTCACGGACGAACTCTCCATTGGGGACTACGTCCTGACCGGCGGCGAACTGGCGGCCATGGTCATTGCCGACGCCGTGGGGCGCCTTGTTCCGGGCGTCCTGGCCGAGGAGTCTCCCCTCAAGGAGTCCTTCGCCGACGGCGTTCTGGAAGGGCCGCAGTACACAAGGCCCCGTGAGTTTCAGGGCCTGGAGGTGCCGGAGATTCTGGTCTCCGGCGACCACGCTAAAGTGGCGCGCTGGCGCCGCAAGGAAGGCCTCAGGCGGACTCTGCTCCGCCGGCCGGACCTGCTGGCCAGGGCAGACCTCTCCGCCGAGGATCGCAAGCTCCTCGCCGAAATCCGCGAGGAAGAGGACGAGCGCCCTTAGTTGTCCGGCCCGGTTGATCATGTTATAATTTTTGGGCGTGCTACAGCCGTCAGGTTGTGGACGTTCCTTCGGAAGGAGGGAACAGCACATGGATATGATCAAGGTGATTGAGAGCGAACAGCTCCGCAAGGATATCCCCGCCTTCATTCCGGGCGACACCGTCCGCGTGCAGGTGAAGGTCGTCGAGGGTGGACGCGAGCGCCTCCAGGCCTTTGAAGGCGTGGTCATCGCCCGTCAGGGCGGCGGCCTCAACGAGGTGTTCACCGTGCGCCGCGTGTCCTACGGCGTGGGCGTGGAGCGTATCTTCCCCGTGCACTCGCCGCGCCTGGAACGCATCGAGGTGGTCCGCCGCGGCATCGTTCGCCGTGCCAAGCTGACTTACCTGCGCAAGGTGACCGGCAAGGCGGCCCGCATCAAGGAGCGTCGCGTCTAGCTGGAATCACCGTCAACAAGGGACTGGCGAAGGCCGTCCCTTTTGTTTTCGGGCGGGAAGGTGCTAAGACCAATGCCTCAGGCCGAGTCCCGATCCGCCATGCTGCGCGAGCTGGCGCAGACGCTCATCATGGCCCTGCTGCTGGCCCTGGTCATCAAGGCCTTCGTTATTGAGACCGTCCAGGTGGACGGGCCCTCCATGGAGCCGACCCTGGTGACCGGGCAGCGGCTGTTCATCAACAAGGTCGTCTACCACACGCACCCGCCCGCCACGGGTGACATTGTCGTCTTCCGCTACCCCAGCGACCCCTCCCGCAACTTCATCAAGCGGGCCATCGCCGTGGCCGGTCAGACGGTGGAAATCCGGGCCGGCGCGGTCTGGGTGGACGACAAGCCCCTGCAGGAACCCTACGTGGCGCACGCCGCCCACGACGACTACCCCCGCGTCACGGTGCCGCCGGGAAGACTCTTTGTGCTGGGGGACAACCGCGGCAACTCCGACGACAGCCGGTCGCCGGACGTGGGCCTGGTGCCCTTGCAGAACGTCAAGGGCAAGGCGTTCGTGCGCTTCTGGCCCTTGCGCCAGTTCGCCTGGATGGAGAGGTAAACATGGGAATCCAGTGGTACCCGGGACATATGGCCAAAGCCCGGCGGGTGGTGTCTGAGAGCGCCGCCCTGGCTGACGTCATCCTTGAGGTCCTGGACGCGCGCGTTCCCTACTCCAGCCGCAACCCAGACATCGACGTCATCCTGGGGCAGCGGCCGCGGCTCATCGTGCTCAACAAGGCGGACCTGGCCGACCCGGCGGAGACGGAGGCCTGGACGAATCATCTGCGTGAACTCGGTTGGCCTGCAGGCCCCGTGGACGCCACCAGCGGCCGGGGTGTGCAGGCTATTGTCTCCGCCGCCCGAGGTTTGATGGCCCGCAAGTGGGAGGAGCTGGAAGAGCAGGCCAGGGCCCAGGGACGTACGGTGCGCAAGCGCAGCGTCAAGGCCCTGGTGGTGGGCATCCCCAACGTGGGCAAGTCGTCCCTCATCAACCGCCTGGGCGGCGAGAAGCACGCCAGGGTGGGCGCCATCCCCGGCATCACCACCGGTAAGCAGTGGGTCCGGGTCAGCAAGGAGTTCGCCCTGATGGACGTGCCGGGCATCCTCTGGCCGAAGTTCGAGGACCAGGACGTGGGGTACAAGCTGGCCATGGTCGGCGCCATCCGCGAGGAGGTGCTGGACCCGGAGCCCGTGGCCGGCCGCCTGCTGGCCTTTCTGCTGACCCACCGGCCGTCCCTCCTGGCGGAGCGCTACCAGCTTCGCCGGCCGCCCGCCGACTGGGAGGCGGGACTCCACGAGATCGCCCGCCGCCGCGGCTACCTGCTGCCGGGTGCCCGCGTGGACAGCTACAAGGCGGCCATTCTCATCCTGCAGGAGTTCCGCAAGGGCCTTCTGGGACGCATCACCTTGGAGACGGTGGCTGAGTTCGGCGACCGGTTCAGGCCCCGAACCGGTGACTCGCGGTGACGCGCCCGGCTGCTCCCCGCCGCGCGGCTCCCGACCTGTCCAGCCTCTCCGTGGCCGAAGTCGAGGCCTGGGTCACAACGCAGCCCCGTTCCCGCCGGCCCCGACTGGCCACCGTTCTGATGTCGGATGGGCGTGTCGGGGTGCGACGCCTGGGGGAGCGGCTTCGCCGCGAACTGAAGGCCGAACGGTTGGAGCGCCACCGCTGCGACGGGCTGCTGGCCTACGAGAAGCCGCTGTGGGAGGCAGGCGTACACCTCATCGCCGGCCTGGACGAGGCCGGGCGGGGCCCGCTGGCTGGGCCCGTCTGTGCCGCCGCTGTGGTGCTGCGCCCGGGCACCCGCCTGCCGCGCCTGGATGACTCCAAGAAGCTGACGCCGGAGGTCCGGGAGTCCCTGTACGGCCAGATTCGCGCTCAGGCCCTGGCGGTCGGCGTTGGGCTGGTGGACCACCGCCGGATCGACGAGATCAACATCCTGCAGGCCACGTACGAAGCCATGCGCCTGGCCCTCCGTAGCCTGTCCAGCCCGACGGGAGCCATCCTCACCCCGCAGCACCTGCTGCTGGACGCGGTGCGCCTGCCTGGGGCAGACCTGCCGCAGACGCCCATCATCCACGGCGACGCTCTGTCCGCCTCCATCGCCGCCGCCTCGGTCATGGCCAAGGTAACTCGCGACCGCCTGATGGTGGACATGGACCGCCTGTACCCCGGCTACGGGTTCGCCGAGCACAAGGGCTACAGCTGCCGGACCCACTGGGAGGCCTTGCGGCGCCTCGGACCCTCACCCATCCACCGGCTGACCTTCGGCGGTGTGGTCAACCCGGGCGAAGGGAGGGCGGACGATGCCGCAGGGTAAGGGACCGTCGTCGCGGCCACCAGTCCGCCCTTCGTCGCGTCAGTCTCTGGGGCGGCAGGGCGAGGACCTGGCGGCCGCCCTTCTGGCGGCGCGGGGCTGCCGCATCGCCGACCGCAACTACCGCTGCGCCCTGGGCGAGCTGGACCTGGTGGCCTGGGAGGCCGACACGCTGGTCTTCGTTGAGGTCAAGACCCGCCGTTCTGCCCTCTATGGCACCTCCGCCGAGGCGGTCTCGCACTCCAAGCAGGCGAGGCTGCTTCGCCTCGCGGACTGGTACCTGCAGGACCGCCGCCTGGGGCAACCGCCCTGCCGGTTCGACGTGGTGGCCGTGGATGCCTCGCAGGACCCGCCCTCCCTGGAGTGGGTCCAGGGTGCCTTTTCCGCCTGACAATCGCTCGACCCTTTACGACAAGGCCCGGCAGCCAACACTGCCGGGCCTGTTGGCTCTGTCCCTCGGGTGGCGGCAGGCAGAGGGCGCACGGAGACAGGCGGCAAAGGAGACGCCCCGGTTCGGAACGAAGTGAGAGGACCACGTTGGGGGTGGGGCCGGTGATGGCGCGGGTGACAAGCTTCGCGCTCCAGGGCATCGAAAGCCGCCCGGTTGAGGTGGAGGTGGATGTGTCACCGGGTCTCCCCGGGCTCTCCATCGTCGGCCTGCCGGACGCGGCGGTGAGCGAGGCCCGCGAACGGGTACGGGCAGCCCTTCGCAACAGCGGCCTGGACTATCCCAACCGCCGCATCACCGTCAACCTGGCGCCGGCCGACGTGCGGAAGGAGGGGCCGCACTTCGACCTTCCCATCGCTCTCGGCCTGCTGGTGGCCTCCGGCCAGCTGCCCGAGGGCCGGCTGCGCCGGCTGGCCGTCGCCGGAGAACTGGCTCTGGATGGGTCGGTGCGGCCTGTGCGCGGCGTGCTGTCGCTGGCCCTGTCCTGGCGTCAGCAGTTGACTGCGGGCGGGAAGGGCGCCTCCGAGCTGCTGGTGCCCGGGGTCAACGCCGGGGAGGCCGTGCAGGTACCCGGCCTGACGGTCCACCCCGCCCTGCACCTGGCCCAGGTGGTGACGTGGCTCAGGGGCGAGGGCCCTCTGGATGGTCCCCTGCCCCCGGGCACAAACGGGCACCTGACCCTGGCCCAGGGCGAAGCGGGCTTTGCCTCCCTGGGGCTGGACGAGGGGCTGGACCTGGCGGACGTGCGCGGCCAGTCCACGGCCAAGCGGGCCCTGGAGGTGGCCGCGGCAGGCGGGCACAACCTGCTGCTGGTCGGTCCGCCCGGTTCCGGCAAGACCATGCTGGCCCGGCGGCTGCCCACCCTGCTGCCGCCGCTCACACCGGAGGAGGCCCTGGAGGCCAGCCGCATCCACAGTGTGGCCGGCCTGCTGGACGGGCGCCTGGGGCTGCTGTCAGTGCGACCGTTTCGCGCTCCGCATCACAACATCTCGGCCAGCGCCCTGGTCGGCGGAGGGCATCACCCGCGCCCCGGCGAGGTGAGCCTGGCGCACCACGGCGTGCTCTTTCTGGATGAGCTGCCGGAGTTCCGGCGCGACGCTCTGGAGGCCCTGCGCCAGCCCCTGGAGGAGGCGCGCGTGACGGTGGTGAGGGGCGGCATCAGCGTCACCTTCCCGGCTCAGACCATGCTGGTGGGCGCCATGAACCCCTGCCCCTGCGGCTGGCGGGGCGACCCGGAGCACCCCTGCACCTGTGCCCACGGTACCCTCCGCCAGTACCGGGCGCGGGTGTCCGGCCCCTTGCTGGACCGGCTGGACCTGCATCTGCAGGTGCCGAGACAACCGCCCCAGTCCCCCTGGGCTCCGCCGGCGGCAGGGGCCGACTCCGGCCCCGAGACCTCCGCCGTCGTGCGCTCCCGCGTGACGGCGGCCCGGCAGCGCCAGGAAAGCCGGCTCCGGCCGCACGGGTTTCGCTGCAATGCCCAGGTGCCGGGCCGGCTGCTGCGGCGGCTGTGCCGACTGTCGCCTGAGGCCGAGACGATTCTGGATGCGGCGGCGCGCCGGTTGCAGCTGACCTGGCGGGGCTATGACCGGACGGCTCGCGTGGCCCGCACCATCGCGGATCTGGAGGGGGAGGCGGCGGTGCTTCCCCATCACGTGGCCGAGGCTGTGCAGTACCGGTCCTGGGAGCAGGAATAGGCAGCAAGAAAGCCGCCCCGGAGGGGGCGGCTTTCTTGCTGCTTGGCGAGGGAGTGAGGCGGCTCCGGGGCAGGTAGCGGGTCGGGCCCCGAGGCGGGCCGCGGTAGGCGGCGTTACCCCTGGTTGCCCAGGTTCTGTCCCAGGATGATCACCAGGCCGGCCGTCTGACCGGGGGCTGCGGGCTCCACCACCAGTTGGGCCCCGGGGAAGAGGGTCATGACCTTCTGCAAGGCCGCGGCGTCGGACTTGTGCACGATGATCTGGGTGGAGGCTTGAGGCTTGGAGGCCTCCATGACCCCCGTCACCTGCAGGCCCTGCTCGGCGAGAATGCTGGCGTAGCGCGGCCCCAATCCCTTGCCGGAGGCGTCCACCACCAGCACCGCCGAGGCGCTTACCTGCGGCTGTGTGGTGGTGCCGCCGGTAGAGGCGCCCGGTTCGGTGGGCGTCGTTCCGGTTCCTGTCCCAGGTCCATCGGGCTGGCCGGGTTGCGTGGCGTCACCGGGTTGGCCCTGCCCCGGCTGCTGGCCTGGCTGTTCCGCGGCCTGCCTGGCGGCATCCTCAGCAGCCTTGGCCAGAGCCGCCTGGCGCTGCTGCTCCTTGGTGATGGACGCCAGGTAGCTCTGGTTGTCCTTCTCTGCCTGCGCCAGGAAGGACGTGTCGGGGTCCTTGCCTGTCACCAGCCTGTAAGCGGCGCGGCGCGCCGTCATGAAGTCCAACTGCAGGTAGTAGACGCCGCCGAAAGTCCGGTCCGTCCCCTTCAGTTCCACGGTGTCCATGGTCTGCGGGTCGAGGCCTTTGGACAGAGCCAGGCCGAAACGAACCAGGTCGGCCTTGGAGAGGTCGGTGCGGATGGCGGCATACATCTGGCCGGCCAGTGAGGGGAGCTTGGGGAGGTTCAGCGGCTTCAGAGCCTCCGCCGCCAGGGCCCGCAGGAACTTCTGCTGACGGGCCATGCGGCCCCAGTCGCTCTCGGAATCGTGGCGGAAACGCACGTACCCCAAGGCGTCATAGCCGCCCAGCTTCTGGACGCCCTTCTTGAGGTGAATCTTCAAGGGCGGCTTATCCGTCGGGTCCTCGTAGTCCATGTTCTTCTCGACGTCGATGGTGACGCCGCCGAGGGAGTCGACAATCTTCTGGAAGCCCTGCATATTGACGACAATGTAGTGGTCGATGGGAACGCCCGTCAGGCCCCGCAGGGTCTTGAGGGACAGTTGCTCCTTGCCGAAGGCGTAGGCGTGGTTGAACTTATCCCAGCCGTGACCGGGGATGTTGGCCCAAGTGTCGCGCGGGATGGACATCATGGTGACTTTCTGCGTGGACAGGTCGGCCGTGACCAGGATGGCGGTATCGGAGCGACCCACTTCGTCGGGGCGGTCGTCCGCGCCCAGGAGGAGGACCGTCATGCGCCCGGTGGGCGATGAGGAGGGAAAGAACGACAGGGCGGAGCCGCCCAGGTTGGAGCGCGCCAGCAGCCAGCCGGCGCCGATGCCGCCGATCAGGGCGACGACAAGAATGGCGGCAATGAAACCGCGTTTCACAGCATGCACCTCTATTGAACCGGGAGTTGGTTTCGCGTTAAGATAGGTCCATTATAGTCCACTGGGGGAAAACGTCTACCTCTCTGCCGGTGATTCCCATGGATGGAAGGGGGCTCTGACCCTGGAACAGACGACCTTGAAGGGACCGCGCCTGACCCTGAGGCCGGTCCGCCGCGA
>CALMNP010000325.1 GCA_937868875.1 uncultured Bacillota bacterium
ATGCCCGGCGGTTTCGGCGCGCCGCCGGGAGCCTACGGAGCACCCGCAGGGGCCTACGGAGCACCCGCAGGGGCCTACGGTGCGCCGCCCCTGCCTGCCCAAATGGGCCCGATGCCCGGCGGTTTCGGCGCGCCGCCGGGAGCCTACGGAGCACCCGCAGGGGCCTTCGGCGCGCCGCCCGCACCGCCGCAGCTGGGCGCCCGTCCCGGAGCCTTTGGCGCGCCACCACCGCAGGCATTCCCAGGAGCCTTCCCGGCTCCTGGCGCCAACCCCCAGCAACTGGCCATGGCCATCCTGCAGCAACCAGCCTTCCAGAACACGCTGGGCAGCTGGGCCAACGCCTGGATGGCCTCGCCCGAGTTCAAGGGGCGGCTGGCCGACATTCTCGGGTCGCAGGACCTACAGGCCGCCCTGCAAAAGGGCACACGCGAGCTCATTCGCGATAAGGCGTTCCTGGAGGAAGTCGCCAAGCGCCTTTCGCAGCCCGGACCCTCAGTCGACCCACAGCCGGAGTGACTACGAAGGGGGCGGCACGAAGGCCGCCCTCTTCCTGTAACCTTTCCGCTCCGCCGTTAATAACTTATGTCAGGTGGTCTCTTTTTTCGGACCACCCGACTTTGCGCAAAGGAGGAGTGGAAAGTATGCCCCTGCGGATCAATTCGGCCTTCGGCATGCCGCGCATCTACGCCGGCGACACTGGCTTCGGCGCCAACCCGATGCAGCCGGCCGGGCTGGGCCTCGGAGCGCTGGGCGGGCTGGGCGGCGTCGGCGTGAACCCGCTGGCCTCGGGAAACTTCGGGATGAACCCCCTGGGCCTGGATCCCGGCAACCTCAACGCGATGCTTGGCGCTAACCTCGGGCTCGGTGCTATGGGCGTGAACCCGCTGGCCCTGAACGGCCTGGGCGCCTTGAACGGTCTCGGCGGTCTGAACGGCCTCGGCGCCCTGGGCGGTTTCGGCGGCCTGAACGGCCTCGGCGCCATGAATGGCCTCGGCGCCCTGGGCGGTTTCGGCGACCTGAACGGCCTGGGCGGCCTGAACGGTCTCGGCGCACTGAACGGCCTGGGCGGCCTTGGCGGCCTCGGCCTCGGCGGGCTACCGATGGCCGGCCTGGGCGGCGGCAACCTGGGTTCTCCCGGCTTCGGGGGCCAGGGCCCTGTGGCGCAGCCGGTGTCGGTCGGCGCGTTCAGTAGCAGTAATGGCATCTCTGGAACCAAGACCTTCCGTTAGAGAAGGACGGGAACATAGAAGACCCGGGGCGTCAGCCCCGGGTTTTCAGTCGCATGAGGGGGCTCCGCCACGGGCAGGCTTTAGGCGGAGGTGACCCCCGTGTATCCTGTGTTTTCAGCCATGATGGCGCGCCCGGAGCGCCTCACCGGCTCCTACCTGTGGTGGCTCGTCGGCACCGCCGCCGTCGTCGCCGTCGTCTGGGGCTGGATTGCGCTGAGCGGTGCCCGCCAGGTGTTGAACAGCAAGCCGCCTTACGAGGAAGACGAGATTCCGGAGGACCGCAACCCCGACCTGCTGTAGGCCCCGGAGCCGCCCAGAGGCGGCCTCGGGCAGACCGGTCCCGCGCGGGCGAATCACATCCCCAGCAGCCGGTAGATGGACGCATCCACGCGACCCGTCTCACCAAGGCCGTTCACCCGCTGCAGCGACCGAACCGCCTGCTCCGTATGGTGGCCGTAGCGGCCGTCCAGAGTGCCGACCTCGTAGCCGCGCTCCCGCAGGCGGCGTTGGACCTCCAGCACCACCCAACCATCCGCGCCGGGGCCCATCCGCTCCTTGGCCCACTCGGGGATGTGGAGATGCGGCCCCAGAATGATCACCTGGGTGCCCATGGGCACCCAATCCCAGAGGTTGACCACGTCGTCGTTGTGCATGCGCACGCAGCCGGCGGACAGCGGCCGGCCGATGGACCAGGGCTTGTTGGTGCCGTGAATGCCGTAGGTGCCCCAGGGGACATTCAGGCCAAGCCAGCGTACGCCGAACCCTCCGCCCCAGCCGCTGGACTTCTCCACAATGCGCCACTCGCCTACCGGCGTGGGGCTTTCTTCTGTGCCCACGGCGACGGGAAAAGAGGCATACGGCACGCCGTTCTCCACCAGCGTCAGGGTGCGCGACGGCACGTCGATGACCACCAGGACCTTGCCCGTGGGCGGCGGTTTTGGTGGTTCGTCGCTTTGTGCCGCGGGGAACGCTCCGGCCAGCGACTGCCAGGTAGCCTCGGTCACGCGGCCTCCCTCCTGGAGGCCGGCGTCCCCTTGGTACCGCACAACGGCAGCGTGGGTCCTGGGTCCGTATAGGCCGTCTGCTGGACCGGGGTCGTAGCCCTGGGCCCGAAGCAGGCTCTGAAGCTCTCGTACGTCACTGCCCCGCAGGGCGGGGCGGGTCAGGTAGAGTTCGCGCTGGCTCTCGCCAGGCGCGCAACCACTGCCGAACTCCTCAGCCAGCCGCTCCCTGACGGTCTGACTCGCCGCCCGGACGGGCGGCGGGGGCAACAGGACGGCCGGCAATACCAGCATCGCCAACAGAGCGGAGACGAATCGGAGCCGCGCGGGCAAACTCGTTCCCCCTTTGAGTCTGCTTATCTGCGGCTACTATTTGTCGGACCTCGGCCAAATATCCGCTGCGGCTGGCCCGCCGCGGGCGGCCGGCATATGATGGCCCGGGAGGTGAGCCTTATGAACAGGCGCAACCCTCGACCCCTGCCGCCCTGGCAGCCGCCCCCGAGTCGGGAGGGCCCGACCGAGTCCGGCTCGCGGCTCACCGATGAGGGCGCCTATCTCCTGCTGCGCCTGCCGCTTCCACCGGTCAGCCCGGAGAACATTCACGTCGAAGTAGGCGAGCGCCAGGTCATTATCCGCGGCCAGCACAAGGAATCCACGGAGCTTCGAGGCGATGGTTTCTACCGCGCTCAGAGGCAGCTCGGCGCCTTCCACTACACCATCGCCCTGCCCGCGCTGGTGTTGCCGTCGGCGGCGGAGGCAGGCTTTGACGAGGGTATCCTGACCGTCACGCTGCCCAAGGCGGACCCCGCCTGAGACCGTTCGGCCGACCTAACGCCTCAGGGCGGCGTAGACCTGCTCGTCCAGACGTGCCGCCGCCTCCGCGCTGTAGGTGACGTCGAATTCCGGAGCAGCCACCAGGCGCGAGCCGAAGAACATGACGTCCCGCACAACCTCCACGGCCAACCGGAAGCGCGCCAGCCGCAGAGGTGCGTCCGGCATGGCCTCCTCCTCCAGGAGGGCCGTGCCGCCAATGCTCCAGCACCCGCCCGCACCCGGGACGACCAGTACCACGCGGCCGTCCGCGCGCAGGTTCCTGACCAGGCGGGACCGATTATCTGCCGCCAGCAGGACCTCTTGGTGGTTCCGCGCCACGACCCAGGACACCGCATGCACGTTGGCCGGGCCGCCGTCGGCATCCGCCGTCACCAGGAGCACCAGACGCCCTCCCTGTAAGAACGACACCAGTTCATCGGGAAGCTGCGTCAAAGGCTGGTCAGCCATTCTCTCACCCCGTTTCAGTTCGTCTCATCTCTGCAGACAAAGGGGCTCCGCCGCCGGCGGAGCCCCTGATCATGCCCTCCGGCCTACAGATCCAGCAGGCGCTGCCGCTCCGCCGCCTCCGGGAACTCGGCGCCGGCCTGAATCAGGCGGGTGTACTCGGTCTTGGCTTTCATGTCGCCGATGACCACGCACCCCATGAGCCTGTTCCGCCAGAAGAAGAGCTGCCGGAAGTTGTCCGTCTCCATATCCACCCGGCTGATGCTGTCCAGGTCCTTCTTGCTCTCCGGGGTCACCCCGGCCACGCTCATCCGGGTATGGAACATGGTGGTGGTGTAGGTGGGCACCTCGCGGTAGACCTGGCGGCCGCCGGCCATGTTGGCTCCGGCCACACGGCCATGGGTGGAGGCGTTGTTCCAGGTGCCCATGATGTTATGCTGCTGGATGGTGACATCGAAAAACTCAGCGACGTCCCCACCGGCGTAGATGCCGGGAACGCTGGTCTCCAGGTACTCGTTGGTGACGATGCCCTTGTTGACCTGGATTCCGGCGGCTTCGGCCAGCTCCGTGTTGGTCTTCAGGCCCAGGCCCACGCCCACCAGGTCGGAGGCAAAACGCTTCCCGCCCGTGGTGACGACGGTTTCCACGGCCCCGTCCGAATCGCCTTCCACCACGGCCACTTCCTCGCCGTAGACCATCTCCACGCCGTGGCCCCGAGCGATCTTGTCAACCAGGGCGCCGCCGTCCTGGCTGATGACCCGGCGCAGAAAGTGTGAGCCGCGGATCAGCCAGGTGACGTGCAGGCCCCGTTCGTGGAAGCCCTCGGCCAACTCGTAGGCGATGTAGCTGCCGCCGGTCACCAGCCCGTTCTTCGATTCCACGATGCGATCCATGATGGCCCGTGTGTCGTCGAAGGTCTGGAAGTTGTAGATGTGCTGCAGGTCTCCCCCGGGAACCTGGAGGGGGTAAGGCCGGCCTCCGGTGGCCAACAGGAGGGCATCATAGCGGTGAGCCGTGCCGCTCTCGTCCGTTACCGCCTTCTCCTCTGGGTGGATGGCCGTCACCCGGGTCGACAGCCTGAGGTCGATACCCAGTTGCTCGTGCTTCTCCCGGCTCCGCATGAACACTTTCTCGGGCGGGGTCTTCTTCTTCAGCATGGGGGGCAGCCCAACCCGGTTGTAGAGAGGGTAGGGCTCATCGGCGAAGAGCAGGATCCTGCAGGACGGGTCGTTCTTACGCAGCGTCTCCGCGGCCATGGTCCCGGCCACGCCGTTTCCCACGATGACGTACTGCTTTACGCTCTCCGACATAGGGAGTCTCCTTCCGCGGCTGGACTACAACAAAACGCGGCGCCCCTGGGGTTGCCCCGGGCCGCCGAGTCATTCTACCACGGGCGGAAATTCCCTGTCTATACTTATTCTACTAATCCATTGCAAAAAGCTCCTTAAGGCGCCGAACGTTAGCCCGGCTCACCGATACCTCGCTGTGGTTCTTGTCCTTCATCTTCAGGAGGTAGGCACCGTTGAAGTAGGGCGCAATCTCCTTGATCTGATGGACGTTGACCAGGAAGCTCCGGTGACAGCGGAAGAAGGAGTCGCCGGGCAGCCGTTCGGTCAGCTCCTGCAGGGTGTAGCGGGTGAGCAGCCGGTCGGCGAAGGTCTGCACGTAGACCGCGTCGCCTTCCGAGAAGATGTAGACGATGTCCTGCAGGGGCACCGGGATGTTGCGCTCGTCCCGCTCCGCCACCACCCACGAGAGCGGCGGCCGGGCGACCTCGACCGGAGCGGGGGCGGCCGGAGCGATCTCCCCCCGCAATTCCAGCAGGCGCTGCACGGTCTCCGCCAGTCGGTCCGGGTCGATGGGCTTGAGCAGGTAGTCCACGGCGCGCAGGGCGAAGGCCGGGACGGCGTAGTGCTCATGGGCCGTGACGAAGACGACTCGCGGCGCCGGCTTCTGCTGGCGCAGTTCCCGGGCCAGGTCAATGCCGGAAAGGCCGGGCATCTCCACATCGAGAAAGACCACGTCGTAGTCCAGGGCCTCAATCAGGGCCCGGGCCTCACGCGCGTTCGTCGCTTCGCCGATGATCTCGACCTCCGGGTGCCGCGCCAGACCGAAACGCAGTTCCATCCGGGCCGGTGGCTCATCGTCCACGATCAGAGCCTTGAGAACCATGTCCGGACCACCTCCGTCCGTCAGCGTGCGAGCAACTTCGACGCCGGGTCGCCCCGGTCCTGCCCCTCGTGACGGATCGGCCCGTCCAGCGGAACGCGCAGGCGCACCACTGTGCCGGCCTTCGGCCGGCTCCTGACCCGCAGGCGGTAGGCCGGGCCGTACAGGCTGATCAGCCGGTCGTTGACATTGGAGAGGCCGAGGCCCATACCCTGGCCGAACCCCTGATCGAAGATGTGGTGCATCTCCTCCTCGCTCATTCCCACGCCGTTGTCGACAATGGTCACCACCACGTGCCCCCGGCTGCGCCGGGCCGAGACGGCGACGACGCCGTGGGCCTCCATGGGGGCGATGCCGTGCACCACCGCGTTCTCCACCAGCGGCTGGAGGGTGAGGATGGGCACCTTCTGCCCCAGGGCCCGCGGGTCGATGCGGAGGCGCACCTCCAGCTTGTCGCCGAACCGGGCTCGTTCCAGGGAAAGGTAGGTGTTGAGGTACTCCATCTCCTCCTGAAGAGTGATGAAGTTACCGCGCGTGGAGAGGGAGCGGCGGAAGAAGGTCGACAGCTGAATCAGCAGTTCGCGGGCCTTTTCCACGTCGGTGCGGGAGAAGTAGATGATGGTGTTAAGAACGTTGAACAGGAAGTGCGGCCGGATCTGGGCCTGAAGGGCCTCCAGCCGGGCCTTGGTGGCCAGCTCGCGCTGGCGGTCGGCCTCGGCCAGTTCCATCTGGATGGAGAGAAGCTGGGCGACGCCCACGGCGATGCGCCGGACATAGGGCGGCAGGCGTTCCTGGGAGGTGCGGTAGAGCTTGACGGTGCCCACCACTCGACTGCGGAAAGTGAGAGGGGCGATGACCGCGGACTTGAGGGGATGGGGGCAGCCCGGCTCGTCGCAGGCCAGTGACTCCGGATCCATCACCTCTTCCAGGCGGCCGGTGTTCAGGACCACACGCGTCGCACCGGTCAGGATGGGGCCGCCGGAGCGGTGGCGGTTACAGCCGATTCCCGAGAAGCCGAGCACCTTGTCCCGATCGGTGATGGCCACCGCATCCACTTCCGTAATTTTATGGATGATCCCCGTGATTTTCTGGGCGGAGTCCTCGTTGAGTCCCTGCCGCAGGTACGGCATGGCGGCGTGGCCGATCTGGAGGGCGTCCTCCAGACTGGACTGCTCCGGGGCCTCGTCGCCGCCGCCAACCGCTTCGGGACAGGGAGCGGGAACCTCCAACCTACGCCGGAGCCTGCCCGGAATAAGGCCCAGAGTGATGAGGCCGGCGCCGGCCATTGCCAGCCAGGCGGCCCTCCCCGGCCCCTGCGACACCAGGGCCAACCAGACGGCGACCGCGGTCGCCGCAGCCACAGCCGGTGCCGCCATCAACCGCCTCGAACGGCTCTTCATCCCTCAGTCCTCCCCGCCGCCCCATCCGTCTTTCGGTCGTTTTCCGGCCGCCCTGCAGGAATGGTCCCGTCCTTGTGGAAATGGGTTTTCTATCCCCGTTAAAGGAGTGCCCATCCATGTCCATGCTGGAACAACGTGATGCCGCCGTCTTTCAGGCCATCCGGGCCGAAGAGAACCGGCAGCGCGCCAAGGTTGAATTGATAGCGTCGGAGAACTTCGTCAGCCCGGCGGTGCTGGAGGCCATGGGGACGGTCCTCACCAACAAATACGCTGAGGGCTACCCGGGCAAGCGCTACTACGGCGGCTGCGAGTACGTGGACGTGGTGGAGAACCTGGCCCGGGAGCGGGTCAACGCTATCTTCGGCAGCGACCACGCCAACGTGCAGCCCCACTCCGGGGCCCAGGCCAACACGGCCGTCTACTTCGCCGTCCTGAAGCCGGGCGACACGATCCTGGGAATGAACCTGTCCCACGGCGGTCACCTGACGCATGGGAGCCCCGTGAACCTGTCCGGCCAGTACTTCAACATTGTGCCGTACGGCGTGCGCCAGGACGACGAGCGCATCGACTACGACGAAGTGCGGCGGCTGGCCCGGGAGCACCGGCCCAAGCTGATCGTCGCCGGCGCCTCGGCCTATCCCCGCATCATCGACTTTCCCGCCTTCCGGGCCATCGCCGACGAGGTCTCTGCCCTGCTCATGGTGGACATGGCGCACATCGCCGGCCTGGTGGCCACGGGCCTTCATCCGAGCCCCGTGCCCCACGCCCACTTCGTGACCTCCACCACCCACAAGACCCTGCGCGGCCCGCGAGGCGGCCTCATCCTGACCACGGAGGCCTATGCCAAGGCTATTGACAAGGCGATCTTCCCGGGCATCCAGGGCGGTCCCCTGATGCACGTCATCGCCGCCAAGGCCGTTGCCTTCGGCGAGGCGCAGCAACCCGGCTTTTTAGACTACTCGACCCAGATCCTGCGGAATTCCCGGTCCCTGGCCGAGGCCCTCCAGGAGCGCGGCTTCCGGCTGGTGACCGGCGGCACGGACAACCACCTGATACTGGTGGACCTGACGGGCCGGGGCGTCACCGGCAAGGAGGCCGAGGAAGCCCTGGACCGGATCGGCATCACTGTCAATAAGAATACCATTCCGTTCGAGACGCGAAGCCCCTTTGTCACCAGCGGCATACGCATCGGTACCCCGGCCGTGACCACGCGCGGCTTCAAGGAGGCCGAGATGCACCAGGTGGCCGGTCTCATCGACCGGGCCCTGTCCCGCCGGGACGACCCGCAGGAGTTGGAGAAGGCGGCCGCCGAAGTGCGCGAACTGACCTCCCGCTTCCCCATCTTCGCGGCCTGACCGTGGGCGGACCGGTGGCCTGGACCGGTGCTACCCCAGCCACCGCTGGCCCAACCAGGCAGCCAGGACGCCCAGCGCAAAGCCGCCGATAATTTCAAAAGGCGTGTGCCCGAGCAGCTCTCTGAGCTGCTCTTCCTTTAGCTTGTGGGTCTTGCGGAGTTCCTCCACGATGCGGTTGAGCGCCGCCGCCTGCTTGCCGGCGGCGCGCCGGACCACCGCCGCGTCGGAGATGACGACGGCGTCGAAGAAGCCGGCCAGGGCGAAGAGGGGCGACTCAAAGCCCTGCCCGAAGCCGATGAGGAAGGTCACCGTGGTCACCAGGGTGGTGTGGCTGGAAGGGAACCCGCCGTAACCCAGTCTGCGCCAGTGCCAGTGCCCCAGGCGAAACAGGTTGATGAATCCCTTGAGGAGCATGCTGATGCCTAGCGCCACAATGGGAACAACGATGTAGCGATACGTGTGCAGCGTGGCCACGGGCCGGCCTCCCTCGATCAGGCTGGATCGTCTACAACCTGCACCTTCGTCATCCGGTCTCCCTGGGTCAAGGCGTCCAGGACCTCATACCCTTCCTTCATCTGTCCAAAGACCGTGTGCTTGCCGTTCAGGTGCGGCTGGGGCTGGAAGCAGATGAAGAACTGGCTGCCGCCGGTGTCCTTCCCCCGGTGGGCCATGGAGAGGGCGCCCCGGAAGTGCCTGTGCGGATTGCCCTCGGTCTCGCACTTGATGGTGTAGCCCGGACCTCCCGTGCCGTTGCCGTTCGGGTCACCGCCCTGGGCCACAAACCCCGGAATGACCCGGTGGAAGGCAAGCCCGTCGTAGAAGCCGGAGTTGGCCAGTTTCTCAAAGTTCGCCACCGTGCCCGGCGCCTCGCCCGGGAACAACTCCAGCACCATCTGGCCCTTCTCCGTATCAATAGTGGCTTTCTTCAATCACGACACCTCTTTCCTGCAAGGTTAGATTTTTAGTTTACCCCACGCCGCAGGGGCCCCACAAGGGCCGGTCCGGCAGGGATAGCCCCGGCCGTGTCTCGAATTCTACAGCCAGGCACGCGCAAGGAGGAAACCCCATGAATCAGATGAAGACTTCTTACGCCTGGCGCTACCTCACCGATCTGACGGAACTGCTGCCCCACCGGGCCTCGGCCAGCGAGGCCGAACTCCGTGCCGCAGAGTGGCTCACCGAACAGTTGGAGCGCCTGGGTTTCTCGGTGGAGCGCCAGGAGTTCACCGCTCCCCGGGACACGCTTTACGCCGCCCCGCCCTTTGTCTTTCTGGGCGTCCTGGCGGCGGCTTCCATCGGGATCGCCTGGCCCTGGGTCGGCGCCATCCTGGCCGTCCTGATCACCCTGCCCCTGGTCGGCGACATGCTGGGCAAGCCTTGGGACTTCGACCTTCTTCTCAACCAGCACCGGTCGCGCAACGTGGTGGCCCGCCGCGGCGACGACAGCAAGCCGCCAAGAGTGGTGGTCATGGCCCACTATGACACCCAGAAGGGCAGCCTGCTCTTTCACCCCCGCTTCGCCCCCTTCATCACGCCCCTCTTCAGCCTGGCCTACCTGGGTCTGGCCGTCATTCCACTGGCCCTCGTCATCAGGGGCGTCTGGCCGGCGGCGGCTTGGACCAGCCTGGTCATTTGGGTGGCCGGCTTGGTCCTGCTGGGGGTAGCCGCCTTCCTGACCCTCAGCCGCTATACCGGTCGCTACATCAACGGTGCCAATGACAACGGATCCGGCACCGCCGTGACCCTGGCCCTGGCTCAGCGGCTGGCCGAGGCAGGGGACGAGAAGGCGGGAGACGTGGTCTTCGTCTTCACCGGGAGCGAGGAGGTGGGCGAACGCGGAGCCAAGCACTACTTCCGGACGACCGGCAAGACCCTGTCCCGCGAGCATACCCGGGTCGTCAACCTGGATAACATTGGCGGCGGCAGGCTCCATTACCTGCTCGGCGAGGGCATGCTGGTCTACCAGCCGTATGACCGCGAGCTAATCGCCCTGGCGGAGCGGCGCTCCTCCCAGGAGGAACCCGGTTTTCTTACCCCCATCAAGAACCTGCTCCTGCCCACCGACGGCCTGATGGCGACGGCCAACGGCTTCCGCGCCATCACCTTCATCGCCATGGACCAGCAGGGGAAGATCCCCCACTACCACTGGCACACCGATGTGCTGGAGAATGTGGACCGGGACCTGGTGGAACGCGAGGAGGGCCTTCTCTGGCGGTTCCTGAAGGACGTTCGGAGCCTGCTGGAACAGGTCGGCTGAGGTCCTCCGTATCCGCAGAACGCAGAGGGCCCCGGCGCCGGTGCGCCGGGGCCCTGTCCTTGCCCACCCGGCGATTGCCTGGGGTCGGGGGGACTAGTGGGGACTGAGAAGGCCCTTGCGCAGGGCGTACTGAACCAGCTCGGAGCGATGGTGGAAGCCCAGTTTGTCCATAATGCGCGAGCGGTAGGTATCCACCGTCTTGACGCTGAGGAACAGCTTTTCGGCGATCTCCTGGTTGCTGAAGCCCTCGGCGGTGAGTTTCAGCACCTCGCGCTCTCGCTCCGAGAGCCCGTCGTACTGCTCCTTCTCGCTGGCGTCGCCGGCTCGTACCCGCTTCAGGTAGTCCTCCAGCAGCATCTTGGTCGCGGAGTGATACAGGAACACGCCGCCGGACTGCACGGTGCGAATGGCTTCGATCAGCTCGTCGTCGGCGGAACGCTTGAGGACGTAGCCGGAGCCTCCCGCCTGCAGCACCTGCAGCAGGTACTGCTCCTCGTCGTGCATGGTCAGCACCAGAATTCGGGTGCCGTAGCCCAAAAGCACGATGTCCCGGGTGGCGTCAAGGCCGTTCATCTTCGGCATGGTGATGTCCATGACCACGACGTCGGGCCGGAGCGTCTTGACCTGACGCACCGCGTCCTCACCGTCCTCGGCCTCGCCCACCACCTCCATGTCCGGCTGGTTCGCCAGCAGGGCCTTGAGGCCGGCGCGCAGCACGGCGTGGTCGTCTGCAAGCAAGACGCGGATGCGGTCAGTCCCCGTCGTTTCCTGTGTCAACGGCATAACCCCCCTCCAGCGGAATCCAGGCCCGCACCTCGGTACCGCGTCCCGGCGCCGTATCCCACTGTATGCGACCGCCCACCAGGTGGACGCGCTCCTCCATGCCGAACAGCCCGAGGCCCCGGTTGCCGGACTGCTTCAGGGCAGCCCGGTCAAAGCCGCGCCCATTGTCCTTCACTGCCAGCGACAGGCCCTCCTCCGGCGGTCCCTGGCGGTGCAGGGAGACCGCCACGTGCGTGGCCTCCGCGTACTTGGCGACGTTGGTCAAGGCCTCCTGCACGACGCGGTAGACCACCACTTCTACGTCCTTGGGGAGCCGCTCCTCCAGGCCGGTGGCCGTGAAGTCGACCGGCACCCCCAGGCGCTGGGAGTACCCCTTGATATGGTTCTGCAGGGCCGCCACCAACCCCAGGTCATCCAGGGCGGTGGGTCGGAGTTCCACCGCCAGCCGGCGGATATCGTCCAGGGTCTTGAGGGTGAGCTGATGCAGCTCCTCCAGGGCCTCCTTGACTTCGGCCGGCGGGTTCGCCCGCTCGGCCACCTTGAGGCGGATGAGCATGTACGTCAGGGCCTGCGCCGTCTGGTCGTGCAGCTCCCGGGCAATCCGCAGACGCTCGGCCTCCTGCGCCGCCAGCACCTGGCGGGAAAGCGCCTTGACCTGCCCGCTGTAGGACTGAACGGCGTCCAGGGTGCGGTTCAGCGTCTCCGCCATGCGGTCGATGTCCGGGTCACGCAGGGCCGTACGGCTGGCGCGCGCCGTCAGGTTGCCGCGCCTGACCTCGTCCAGGACCCGCTCCAGGCTCTGCAGCGGAATGAACGCAGCCTTGAGCACGGCCATGTTGACGCCCACGCTTAGAACCGTGCCGGCCAGAGCCAGCCCCAACACCAATTCCAACCGAATGCCCTGCGTCGTGGCTACCCGTGCCGTGAGCAGGGTGCCGAGAACGGCGCCCACGGCCACGATGGCACTGTTGGCCCCAAGAATCTTGTGGAAAGTGGGCACGGCCAGAAGTCTGTTCTTCCAAGCTCTTGTCATTCCTACCCCAGCCGCCCCGCTCAATCTGCCGCGGTAACGGCCAAGCCCATTGTACCACAAGGTGCTCCGGGTCTTGCGCTTGCAACGGGCAGACAGCAACGCGCCCGCCGGTTTGTTTCCGGCGGGCGCGTTATGCTTGAAGGGATATTGTTTCAATTGATTCAGCGAAGTGTGCTATGTCTGAGCTGCAGTTTCTGCGATGCGTGCTGCGGTGACCGCTTCAAGAGGTAGTCTGTGTCAAGCAGCGCTTGTGGAGGGCGCTCCCTTGGCGGCCTTGCGGCTGGCCAGCAGGCCATCGACGCCGTAGCGGCCGGCGTTGGCGCCAGCGGCCAGGAGCAGCAGGGCGACCACGAAGTACTCGGGGTTGACGCCGGTGGAACCGGCCATCATGAAGTTGAGGTTCATGAAGGCACCGAAGAAGGCGCCAACCAGGGTCAGGGTGCCGGTGATAAGGGCCACGCCGACGATGAACTCACCGATCGGAACCAGGTAGGTGAAAAGCGGGATGGCCGGGGTGGCGACGTTCTTCAGGAAGCCGGCGTACCAGCCAAGGACCGCCGGGTGGTCGCCTGCGGACTTCTTGATGGCGCCGGCGAAGAAGCCGCTGAGAGCCGTGCCGGCCTTGGCACCGACCCAGACGCCGGCGGGGTTGGTCAGCTTCTCGAAACCGGCATGGAGCCACTCGTAACCGAGCCAGAGACGGAGAACGAGCCAGAGAACGCTCAGCCTCTGATCCTTGAAGATTCTGGACATAATGGCATCCCTCCTGTATAATTCCGCCCCTTATGGGGCCTGATCCCAACGGTTTCCTCTGCCGTGGGCCCGTTCTTGTTTGTGATAGTTTTCCTGAGCCCACCTTCATACTACAGGGACCGCGGAATCGGAAATAGACCCGGAGGAGTCATTTTCCATGGCAAATATGTGGCTAGGCCGTGCGTTGCGAGAGAGTCATCGGGCCTGCACGGACGGTCTAGCTTTTTGTCTGCAAAGGAATCACCTGGGATGCCACAAAAGGACTAGTCCGTCTTGAGTGCCCGGTCTTGGCCAGGACATGACAGGGGCGCGCCGTACGGGCCGCGCGCCCCTGTTTATCGGTCCTCTTCAAGGCCGTCGCCTCCTTGTCTGTCTGGCTTATCCACCACGCCTAAGGGCTGGTGGCCAGGCCGTCGAGCTTCCAGTCTCCGCTCTCCTGCACGAAGCCGGCGAAGCGGTCGTTCTCCCCGTCGCCCCAGGCGGAGCGGTTCTGGGTCGACAGCTTGAGCCGGATGACCACGTACATGCTGTCCGGCCCCGGGCTGGCCCAGGCGAGGCGTTCCACGCCCTCCACTTCCTGCACGGAGTTGTTGGCCAGGGTTTCCGGGCCGGCCAGCCCCTGCCGGAACCGGCGGGACATCAGGCGGTAGGCCGTGTCGTAGTCCCGCCCGGCCAGGGCCTGGAAGTACTGTTTCAGCACCGCCAGCTTGAGCTCGTTGTCCTTCTGTTGACCAATGTCGCGGATGCTGTTGACCGCCCAGATGCCCGTGGGGCCGGTCTTCACCGGCTGAATCAGTTGCACCACGTACTCGCGGCCGCCGTGCAGGACGTAGACGTAAGCCTCGCCGGTCCCTGAACCTTCGCCCAGATGGAGCAAGCGCTCCAGGCGGATGACGTCGATGGCCGGACTCAGCCCCAGCGGCGCTCCCAGCTCCTTCACCACGTCCTCGGGGCTCAGGTAGCCCGGCGTGTGGCCCTGATCAACCTGGGCCTGGACTTGATTCAGCTTGGCCAGATCCATGGAGACGCTGCCCGTCCGGACTGGGGGCGCCAGTTGCCGGGCCGCGCTCGTGTCGTAGACCTTGTACGCCGCCGGCGCCTCCCCCTGCTCGGAAGCGGGGGCGCTATCCGCCTGAAACGTGGCCGCCTTCTCCTGCCCTGCGGGGGGGCCGGGCGGCGCACCGGAACTGCATCCTGCCAGCACGGCGGCCGCCAGGAGCGGAGCCAGCCAGAGGTGATGGCGCATATGAACTCGTCCTCCCGGAGGCCCGAGCCCTGCCGGGCCCGGCGCCTGTCGCTACACTGCTACGGCTACAGCTTCATGGTAGCAAAGGCGCAAACTTCTTCCCATCGCCCGGTTGGCGCGTTTTTCTCGCTGGCGCCTCCTCCGGTCGGAGGGTCGAGTGGTCGTCCGAACGGCTGAGGGACGGCCCCAGGCGGGCCGCCCCTCCCCGGGGCCGGAAACCCTGATCAGAGGTGGAGAATGCCCCTCTGCAGGGCCTGGGTCACGGCCTCCGTGCGGTCCCGCACACCAAGCTTCTGGAAGATGCTGGCCACATGGGTCTTCACCGTGCTCTCGCTGATGAAGAGGGCCTGGGCAATTTCTTTGTTGGGCTGGCCCTTGGCCATCAGCCGCAGGACGTCCATCTCCCGGTCGCTCAGCCGGTCCTCCGCCGGCGGCGGAGCGGCGCCCAGCTGGTTCACGCGGTCGATGAGCTTCGCCGCAACCGAAGGCTGGAGGAGGGATTCGCCCCGGTGCACGGCAGCGACGGCCCGAAACAGCTCCTCCCGCGGCGCATCCTTGAGCAGGAACCCCCGGGCCCCGGCCTGGATGCCCTGGAAGACCAGTTCGTCCGTGTCATAGGTGGTCAGAATGATCACCTGGGTCTTGGGAAGCTGGGCCCGGATGCGGCGAATCGCCTCCACGCCGTCCAGCCGCGGCATCTGCAGGTCCATGAGAACCACGTCGGGGCGAAGGGCCACTGCCTTCTCCACAGCCTCCAGGCCGTCGCCGGCCTCGCCGGCGACGGCGAGGTCAGGCTGGCGGGCCAGCATGGCGGCGATGCCCTCGCGTACCACCGGGTGGTCGTCCACTACCAGAATGCGGATGGTCACGATGTCACTCCCTCTCTGCCGGGTCGGCGGCGCCGGACCGGACACTTTCGGTCCTCACCGGGACCCGGACGCTCACCCGCGTGCCTGCCCCCGGACCGGCGTCCACCTCCAGGGTCCCGCCGAGGGCCTCGACCCGCTCTCGCATGGACAGGAGGCCGAAGCCGCTTCGGTCCGGCGCACCGAACCGCAAGCGCCGGGCGGCAGGGTCGAAGCCGCGGCCGTTGTCGGCGATGCTCAGGCGCACCTCGCCCCGTCCGTACTCCAGTTCCAGGCCCACCTGGCTGGCCTGAGCATGCTTCCGAATATTGGACAGCGCTTCCTGGGCCACGCGCAGCAGGGCCGCTTCCGCTTCCGGCTGGAGCGGTCGCTCCTCCCCGGCGACGTGGAAACGCAGGTCAGCGCCCCCCAACGCGCTCAGTCCGCCGGCCTCCTGCCGCAGGGCCTCCGCCAGGGAGGCGCGTTCCAGGCGCTGCGGCCTGAGATTCCAGACAGAGCGGCGCGCTTCCTGCAGGCTCTCGCGGGCCAGGTCTGCGGCTCGGGTTAGCCGCCGGTTCAGTTCGGACCGGTCCTCCCCGATCTCGCCCTCGGCCGCCTGCAGTTGCAGCAGAATGCCCATGAAACCCTGGGCCAGCGTGTCATGAATCTCGCGGGCCATGCGGTTCCGCTCCTCGGCGATGGCCAGGTCCCGCGCCTCCAGCCGCCGCTCGCGTTCCTCCGCAAACAGCCTGGCATTCTCCAGGCCGACCGCCAACTGGTCGGCCAGGGTGGACAGGGCAAAGAGGTCCTCCTCGTTGAGGGTCCGCGAACTGTCACTTTCCATGTGCAGCACGCCCAGCAGCCTGTCGGCCAGGCGGATGGGCACGGCCAGCTCCGACGCGGTCAGGACCGGCGTGCCGGTGTCGGCCGCCCGAATCGCCAAGCTGTCGCCCCCCAGCGCATCGCCTGCGTTCAGGGGCAAGTCCTGCGTTTCCGGCAAGGACCGACCTCCGTCCCCTGACTGGGCGCGCAGCACCAGCTGGGAACCGTCGGGATCCAGTAGGTATATGGAGGTGTGGGCGTAGCCAAAGGAGTCTGTCACCAGACCAGCCAGGGTCCCGAGCAGCCGGTCCGGCTCCAACACGGCGGCCACCTGACGGCTGGCCTCGTTGAGGGCCCGCAGCTGATCCGCCTTGCGGGCCAGCTCGACCGTGCGCTCCTCCACCTTGCGCTCCAGGCCGGCGTTGAGCTGCGTCAGCTCACCAGCCATGTGGTTGAACTCGCGGGCCAGCTCACCGATCTCATCCTCCGAATCCAGTTCGATGGGCTGCGCCAACTGCCCGCCGGCGAGGGTCCGGACGCCGGCCGTCAACCGCTCCAGGGGCGTGGTCACCGCCGCGCCTGCGGCCAGGCTGGCCAGCACCACCAGCAGGAGCAGCAGCAGAAAGATGACCTGAAGCTTGAACCGCAGGCCGGAGCGGGCGGATTCGATGTCAGCCACGGCCTGTTCGGCGCTGTGCATGACGTCCGCCGTCGGCTCCAGGAGGACCAGGGTCCAGCCGGTGTGGGTCAGGGGCGCAAAGGCCAGGTACTTGCGCGCGCCGCCCAGGGTCAGTTCACGCACGCCGGCGCGCTCGCCGGAGATCAGATCGGGAAGCATCTGTCTGACGTCGATGCTGTCGCTCTGGCGCAGATTGAGGTCGACGTCGCCGCCGGGAGCCACCGGTCCCGCCGGAAGCGACAGGTCCTTGAGAGCCTGGTCCGGCGCCGCCACCACGCGGCCGCTGTTGTCCACCAGGAAGGCATAACCGCTTGGCCCGGCGTTGACGGTCTGCAGGGACTTCATCACATCCGACAGGAGAACGTCAACCGCGGCCACTCCCAGGAACTGTCCGTCCTCCGTGTAGATGGGTGCGCTGGCGGTCACCATCCGGCCCATACCGGCCGGGTCCTCGTAGGGAGGCGTCCAGACGGTACGGCGGTCCGGATTGTCGGCGGGTGTGGCCAGGACGTAATAGCTGCCGGTGGTGGGCGAGAAGCGCCCTGCATCGGGCGAGTCTGCGGCGAACCCCCAATTGGGGTACATCCGGGTGAGGCCGTCTTTCAGGATGACGTAGGCATCCAGCCGGAAGGGGTTCACCCCCTGGCTGGTGCTGAACCAGGAGTCCAGGTGGCTGGTGATGGTCAGTTCGCGCCAGACGGCGTCCAGGTCCGCCTTGCCGGCAGGCAGGAAGACGCCCACCGGGTCGCGCTTCTCGTTGGCCCACACCCCAGACGGTCGCGGTCTCAGGTGACCGGCCAGGCCGAAGGCGGGCAAGCTGTCGGGAGAGGGCGCCTCCGCCGGCGGCGAAGGGTCGACGGGACCCGCCTGAGGGAGACCGTTGTCCGGCGGCGGCGCGGCCGACAGGTCGATGCCGCGGGCGTAGTGGTCGGGATGGGAGAAAAGGAAGCCGCTGTAGCGCGCCAGTGCGGTGGCCTCGTTGCGCGCCTGCTCGAAGGACGTGTCAAGGCGGGCCGCGCTCTGCTGCGCCAGGCCGTCCAGACGCCCTGTGGCCTCGCGCTCCAGGGCCGCCACTCCCGCCTGCTGCGTGGCGTTGACCACCTGGTCGAGGGCCTGAAGGGACAGAACACCCACGAAGGCCGCAGGCAGCAGGGCCACCGACACCAGCAAGGCCATCAACTTGACGCGAATGGGCAGGCGCGGCCTTCCCGATGCCATGCGTCCCCCTCCTTTGCGCCACGCTGGTCGCACATGAAACAAAAGACCGCCCATCGCGCCCAGGAGGCCGCCTGATGTGCGGTAAGACGGCATGTTCGT
>CALMNP010000326.1 GCA_937868875.1 uncultured Bacillota bacterium
GGGCCGGGCCGTGGCCATCGGCACTTTCGACGGCGTTCACCGGGGCCACCAGGAACTGTTCCGGCGCCTGGTGACGGAAGCTGGAAGCCGTGGCCTGGAGACCGTCGCCCTCACCTTCGACCCGCATCCCCTGGCTGTGATCCATCCGGAAGCGGCGCCGCCGGTGCTCACCAGCACGGAGGAGAAGGCAGCCCTCATCACCTCACTGGGAGTGAGGCGGGTGGTGGTCCTTCCCTTCGACCGCGAAAGGGCCGGCCAGGCCGCAGGGGACTTTGTGAAGGAGGTCCTTGTGGACCGCCTCGGGTCCCGCCTGGTGATGGAGGGCTGGAACTTCTGCTTCGGCCGCGGACGCGAGGGCACGCCGGAGCTGCTGACCGAACTGGGGGGCCGCTGGGGCTTCGGCGTCCAGGTGCTGCCGGCGGTGACGGTGGAAGGGGAGACGGTCTCCAGCACCGCCATCCGTCAGCACGTGAGCCAGGGGCGGGTGGACCGGGCCGAGGCCCTGCTGGGCCGCCCTTACGCCCTCACGGGGGAGGTCGTTCGAGGCGAGCAGCGGGGGCGGACCCTGGGCTACCCCACCGCCAACCTGGCCCTGGACCCGCGTCGCCTTCTGCCCGGGAAGGGCGTCTACGCCGTCCGGGCCCGCCTGGGCGGCGAGGGTGATGGGAAGGACGCGGCCCCGACGGCCGCTGCGCCGGTGGTCTGCGGCATGGCCAATGTGGGCCTGCGCCCGACCTTCGGCGGCCGTCAGGTCTCGGTTGAGGTTCACTTCTTCGACTTCGACCAGGACCTTTACGGCCGCCGGCTGAGCCTGGAGTTCGTCAGCAAGCTGCGGGACGAGCGCGCCTTCCAGAGCCCGCAGGCCCTGGTCAAGCAGTTGGACCAGGATGCGGCGGCCGCCCGCCACATTCTGCGGCAGGCGAGGTAACCGTGAGGCGGGGACAGGCCACGAGCCCGCTGGGGAGCCCCGACCCGGCCTGGGCGACTCGTTTTCAGCAAGATCTTCTGGGCTGGTATGACCGGGAGCGGCGCGACCTGCCCTGGCGGCGGACGCGCGACCCTTACAGCATCTGGGTCTCGGAAGCCATGCTGCAGCAGACCCGCGTGGAGACGGTCATCCCCTATTACCAGCGGTTTGTCGGTCAGTTCCCCACTGTGGGCTCCCTGGCGGAGGCTCCCGAGGACCGGGTGCTGAAGGCCTGGGAGGGGCTCGGCTACTACTCCCGGGCCCGCCGACTGCGGGAGGCGGCGAGGGAGGTCGAGGCGCGGTACGGGGGACGGGTCCCGGACGACCCTGAGGCCTTCGGCGCCCTGCCCGGCGTAGGCAGCTACACGGCAGGCGCCGTCCTCTCCATTGCCTTCAACCGGCCTCTGCCGGCGGTGGACGGGAACGTCATGCGCGTGCTGTCCCGGCTGCTGCTGATTCGGGAGAACACAGGCCTGCCCGCGGTGCGGCGGGGCTTTGAGGGCCTGGCGGCAGGGCTCATCCCCGGGGAGCGGGCGGGGGATTTCAACCAGGCCTTGATGGAGCTGGGGGCGCTGGTCTGCCTGCCGCGAAGCCCGCGGTGCGAGGCGTGCCCTGTGTCCGGGCTGTGCCGGGCCCGGAAAACGGGGGGGCAGGAAGCCCTGCCCGTCAAGGACGCGGCCAGGGCCCCCCGCGAGGTCCGGCTGGTCGCCGCCGCCATCCTCTGGCAGGACCGGCTGCTGGTTCAACAGCGCCCTGACCAGGGCCTTCTGGCCGGCCTTTGGGAGTTCCCCAACTGGCCGCTGGAGCCGGGGGAGATGCCCCAGGCGGCCCTGCAGCGGGGCCTGGCCGCCCTGGGCCTGCCGCCGCTGCCGGGAGAGCCGCTGCCGCCCGTCTCCCACGCCTTCTCGCACCTGCGCTGGGAGTTGCAGCCTTTCCTTTGCCGGCTGGACGTTGCGGCCCTTGCGAGCCCGGCGAGCCCTGCGGCCGCCCCCGCCACCCCAGCCGCCCCGGCCCCGGCAGTCGCAGCCCTGGCCGAGAGGCGGGCGGAAGGCCGCTGGGTCACGCCGAACGGGCTTTCCGACCTGGCTCTTCCCCGGCCGATGGCCCGGATAGCGGCCTCCCTCGCCCAACAACGGCAAAAAAGCTTGGACTGCCTGGATGCAATGTGTTAAAATTACTAACGCTATCAACGAACCGCAGGCGCGGACGGCCGACCCTCCGGCGGCCATCTGGGCCCGCGGCGATTACCGCCCGGAGCGGAAATGTGCAGGAGGTTTTTTTATGTCGCTGAGCACCGAGAAGAAGAAGGGCATCATTGATCAGTTTAAGATGCACGAGGGCGACACCGGCTCGCCGGAAGTCCAGATCGCCATCCTGACGGAGCGCATCAACTACCTGACCGAGCATCTCAAGCTTCACAAGAAGGACCACCACTCGCGCCGGGGACTGCTGATGATGGTCGGCCAGCGCCGCGGCCTTCTCAACTACCTTCGGGACAAGAACGTGGAGCGGTACCGGGTCATCATCGATAAACTGGGCCTTCGCAAGTAACGACCGTAGGGGAGCGGCATGGCCGCTCCCCTTTGTTTTGTACCTCTTTTCGGGCGTGAACCGCGCACTGGAAGGAGATACTAGCGACTATGGAGAAAAATAGACCTTTGTTGTAATGAGAAAGGGTGGTTCCCTGGTGGAGAGGTTCTCCCTCGAGGTCGCGGGTCGTACACTGACCCTCGAGACCGGCCGTCTAGCCAAACAGGCAGGCGGTTCCGTGCTGGTCCGGTACGGCGAAACGACCGTGCTGGTGGCAGCGACGGCATCCGAAAAGCCGCGCGAAGGTATCGACTGGTTCCCGCTGACTGTGGACTATGAGGAGCGCCTGTACGCGGCTGGGCGCATTCCCGGCAACTGGTTCCGGCGTGAGGGGCGGCCCACCGCCAAGGCCATTCTCACGGCCCGCCTCACGGATCGGCCCATCCGACCCCTGTTCCCCGATGGGTTCCGCAACGACGTCCAGGTGGTGGCCACGGTGATGAGCGTCGACGGCGACAACGCGCCGGAGATCTGCAGCATCATCGGCGCCTCCGCCGCCCTGACCATCTCCGACGTCCCCTGGGGCGGCCCCATCGGCGCCGTCATCATTGGCCACATCGACGGCAAGTTGGTGGTCAACCCGAGCGCCGAGCAGCAGACCAGGAGCGACCTGCACCTGACCGTTTCCGGCACCCGGGATGCCATCAACATGGTTGAGGCCGGCGCCAACGAACTGCCGGAGGACCTCATGCTGGAGGCCCTGATGCTGGCCCACGAAGAGATCCGTCGCATCGTCGCCCTTCAGGACGAGATGCGGCAGAAGGTGGGCAAGCCGAAGCGCGAGGTCGTGCTGGCCAAGGCCCCGGAGGACATCGAGTCCGCCGTGCGCGCCACCGCTACCCAGCGCCTTCGCTCCGCCATGATGAATCCGGACAAACTGGCCCGGCAGGCCGATACGGAACGGGTCAAGGATGAGGTCATAGCCGAGCTGGCCCCGCAGTTCGAGGGCCAGGAAAAGGCCATCGCCAGGGCGATCGACGAGGTGCTGCGCGAGCAGTTCCGCAAGACCGTGGTGGAAGACGGCATCCGGCCCGACGGCCGCAGCTATACGGAAATCCGGCCCATCACCGTGGACGTGGGCATTCTGCCCCGCACTCACGGCACAGGCCTCTTCACCCGCGGGCAGACCCAGGTCCTGACCGTCGCCACCCTGGGCACCAAGGGCGACATCCAGGAGCTGGACGACCTGTCCCTGGAGGAAGAAAAGCGCTACATGCACCACTACAACTTCCCGCCCTTCTCCGTGGGCGAGACCCGGCCCATGCGCGGCCCCGGCCGGCGCGAGATCGGCCACGGCGCCCTGGCGGAGCGGGCCCTGGAGCCCATGATTCCGCCGGAGCAGGAGTTCCCCTACACCATCCGCCTGGTGTCCGAGACGCTGGAATCCAACGGCTCGTCCTCCATGGCTTCCGTTTGCGGCTCCACCCTGGCTCTGATGGATGCCGGCGTGCCCATCAAGGCGCCGGTGGCCGGCGTGGCCATGGGCCTGATCAAGGAGGGCGACAAGATCGCCATCCTGACCGACATTCAGGGCCTGGAGGACCACGAGGGCGACATGGACTTCAAGGTCGCCGGCACTGCCAACGGCATCACCGCCTTGCAGATGGACATCAAGATCAGCGGTGTGACCCGTGAAATCCTGGGGCGGGCCCTGGCCCAGGCCCGGGAAGGCCGCCTGTTCATCCTGGACAAGATGCTGGCCGTCCTGCCCGAGCCGCGCCAGGAGATGTCTCCCTACGCGCCGCGCATCATCACCATTCACATCGACCCCGACAAGATCCGCGAGGTCATCGGCCCAGGCGGCAAGATGATCAACAAGATCATCGCCGAGTGCTCCGAGGGCCGCGAGAAGATCGGCATCGACATCGAGGACGACGGCACCATCTTCATCGCCTCCGTCAACCGGGATTCCGGCGAGAAGGCGGTCAAGATGATCGAGACCCTGGTCAAGGACCCGCAGCCGGGCGAGGTCTACACCGGCAAGGTCACCCGCCTGATGGCCTTCGGCGCCTTTGTGGAGATCGCCCCCGGCAAGGAGGGCCTGGTCCACATCAGCGAACTGGCGCCGGAGCGTGTCGAGCGCGTGGAGGACGTGGTCAACGTGGGCGACGAGGTGACCGTCAAGGTCACCGAGATCGACAAGCTGGGCCGCGTCAACCTCTCGCGCCGCCTGGTGATCGACCCCGATGGCGAACCTCGCCCCTCCGGCGGCGACCGTGAGAGGCGGCCGGGCGGCTTTGGCGGCCGCGGTTCGGGAGGCCCCGGCGGTCCCAGCCGTGGTCCGGGAGGTCCCGGCGGGCGTGGGCCCGGCGGTCCGCGAGGCGGCCCCGGTGGCCCCGGCGGCCGGGGGCGGTAGGGATCTGCCTTCAACCATTCACCACATGCCAATGAGCGACTGAGAAAGACAGGGAGCGAGTAGACCGATGGGGGCCGGCTCGCTCCCGGTCGTTCAGCGGGGGGACAAGGAATGTCAGGCCATGTGGTTCGGACCCTGCCCGGAGGCCTCCGGGTGGTGGTGGAGGAGATTGCCCATGTGCGTTCGGCCACCATCGGCGTGTGGGTAGGCGCCGGTTCCCGCTTTGAGCAGCCGGAGGAGGCTGGTGTCAGCCATTTCATCGAGCACCTGCTGTTCAAGGGTACGGAACGCCGCACGGCCAAGCAGATCGCCGAGGAAATGGACGTCCTGGGCGGCTCCCTGAACGCCTTCACGTCCAAGGAGCATACCTGCTACTACACCAAGGTGTTGGACGAGCATCTGGACCGCGCCCTGGACCTTCTCACCGACATGGTTCTCCACTCGGTCTTCGACCCGGGGGAGCTGGAGAAGGAGCAGGGCGTCATCCTGGAAGAAATCAAAATGTACGAGGACACGCCGGACGAGCTGGTGCACGATCTCCTGGCCGAGCAGGCCTGGGCCGGCCACCCGCTGGGGCGCGTCATCATCGGTACCGCCGACACCGTGTCCGGTCTGGACCGGGCCAGGGTGCTGGACTATTTCGGCAGGTACTACCGCGCCGGCAACACGGTTGTGGCCGTCGCCGGCAACGTGCAGGCGGACCAGGTGGTGGAGGCAGTCGGGCGGGCCTTTGCCGGCCTCGCGCTGGGACCGGTGCGGCTGGAAGGCACCCCGGCCCTGGTGGTCACGGGGCGCGACCTGCGGGACAAAGACACGGAGCAGGCCCACGTCTGTCTGGGACTGCCGGGGGTGCCTCAGGACCACGACGACATGTACCCGCTGTACGTGCTCAATGCGGTGCTGGGGGGAGGCTCCAGCTCCCGGTTGTTCCAGACCATCCGCGAGGAGCGCGGCCTGGCCTACTCAGTCTATTCGTACCTGTCGTCCTACCACGACTCGGGCCTGCTGACCGTCTACGCCGGGTCCAGCCCGGAGGCCGCGCCCGAGGTTCTGGAGCTGGTGCTGCAGGAGTTGGCCGCCCTGACCCGGGGCGAGGTGACCGCCGCCGAGGTGGACCGGGCAAAGGAGCAGATGAAGGGCCAACTGATGCTCAGCCTGGAGTCGACCAGCAGCCGCATGACGCGGCTGGGCCGGTCGCTGCTGTCACGCGGCCGGGTGCAGACGGTGGACGAGGTGCTGGCCAGGCTTTCAACGGTCTCCCTGCAGGACGTGCAGGGTCTGTCGGAGCGGCTCTTCCAGAACCGGGGCATGGCCCTGGCGGCGGTAGGGCCGGACCTGGGGTCGTTGGCGGACATTTCGCTGGGGCTCTAGGCGAAGGCTATGGGGGAATGGAAATGGAAGCCAGTCGGATCACGGTGCGGGTGCGTCGGGATGCGGGAGACGCCGACCTGCCTCTGCCGCAGTACATGACGCCCGGCGCCGCCGGTCTTGACCTCTTTGCGGCGGTGCGGGACGAGGTGGTGCTGACCCCCGGGGGGAGCGCCCTGGTGCCCACCGGCCTCTACCTGGAGATTCCGCCGGGGTTCGAGGCGCAGGTGCGCCCTCGCAGCGGCCTGGCCCTGCGGCACGGCGTTACCATGCTCAACGCGCCGGGTACCATTGATTCCGATTACAGGGGCCAGGTTCAGGTCATCATGATAAACTTGGGGCAGGAGCCCTTTGTTATCCATCGCGGCGAGCGAGTGGCTCAACTGGTGTTCGCCCGCGTCGTGCAGGCCGAGTGGGAACCGGTGGCGGAGTTGACCTCCAGTCAGAGAGGCGAGGGTGGGTTTGGCCATACGGGACGCTAGGGCCTTGCTGGTTGCGACGACCGGCCGGCGACGGTAGGGCCGGGTTAGACAGAGAGCCGATCGCGGCTACAAGGAGGCCCGAGTCCGTTGGAACCGGTACAAGGAGAACAGGTTCGGGAACTGCTCCTTGAGTTGGAGCGTTTGCGCGAGCGTTTGCACGGCTTTGTGGGTGCCGAATACAGCCCGAGGCGCCTGCAGGAGGCCCGGGAGTTGTCCGACCGGCTGGACGAACTGGTGGTGCGCTACACCCGACTGCTGCAGGAAGCGCAGGCCGGCGACTGACCCGGCCGGCGATGTCATCCAGTGATGCCATCGGGCGATGCCATCCGGCGATGCCGGCCCGCATCAGTCTGGCCCGCCCTGGGAACACTCCCTGCGGAGGGATGCCCATGGCACGGACCGTGGAGGGGGTCTTTCGCTCCCAGGCTCAGGCGGAGAAAGCCCTTCAGGAGCTTAAGGAACGTGGCCTGGATCGCGACGTTGCACTGGCCCCGTCGGGGACCAGCGAGGTTCGCCCTGAAGGCCTGGGGCAGACCGTCCTGCCGGCCGGGCTGTCCGGTGGCGGCGGCGGAGCCCTGGGGATGAGCCGGGCCGACTGGTTTCAGGCGCCCTACCACATCCAGGTGACGACCAGTGCCAGCCGGGCCCCCGAGGTGGCCCAGGTGCTGCGCCGATACGGCGCCGAAGATGTCGACATGACTTGAAGTGTAGCTTTATAAGCAAACCCGCGTGGGCCCGCCGAAAACGGCGGGCCCTTTTGGTCTGCCGGCGGGGTCGGGGGAGGCTTCCAAACCAGGGAGAATCTACAAAATTACGCACGTAAAAAGAAGGAAATGGAAACACCCGCGCAGAATCAGTGCCCAAATACGACAAAATTCGAGTGAAAGAAGGGTTGACCGTGCAAGGAGGAGGTCGTCAGGTCGTCATCTTTGAGGTGGCGTCCGAGTGGTACGGCCTGGACGTCACTACCGTCCGCGAAATCGGCACCCTCGGGCACGTTACGCCCGTGCCCGGCGCCAGTGAACTGGTGGAGGGGGTTATTGACCTCCGCGGTCAGGTGATTCCGGTGTTGGATCTGCGCAAGCGATTCGGTTTCGCCCCTGCTGAAGGGTCCAGTGCCCGGCGCGTGGTCGTCACCGAGTTCGGTGAACACCGCCTGGCCCTGGTGGTGGACGGCGTCTCCCGCGTCCACTGGATCAACGACGGGGACATCGAGCCGCCTTCACCGATGGTGTGCCGGCAGGGCCTGAACTTCATCGAAGGCGTGGCCAGGCTGGAGGGCCATCTGGCCATCCTCATCCGGCTGGGCGACCTGCTGACGGACCAGGAGCGGGTCAGCCTGAGCGATATCGGCCAGTCCGTGGCCTAGTCCAGGACCTGGAGGAGGGGATTCAGCAATGCCGGACGGCGAACAGCAAATCGTGGTGTTTCAGTTGGGCAACGAGCTCTACGGCGTGGACATCGGCCTGGTGCGGGGCGTGGAAGCCCTGAGCAGCATCACCCGCATCCCCCGCACGCCCCGGTATATCAAGGGCGTCATCAACCTGCGCGGCCGCGTCATCCCCGTGGTGGACCTGAAGCTGCGCCTTGGCCTCCCGACGCAGGCCATTGCCGACTCCAAGATCGCCGTCATTGAGGCGGACGGGCAGACCATCGGCGTCATGGTGGACGGTGTCTCGGAGGTCGCCACCATCGCCCAGGACGACGTGGATCCCCCCAGCGCCGTAGGCAGCGGCGTCGACGTAGACTACATCCTTGGCGTGGCGCGGCGCGGGGAGCGCCTGATCACGCTCCTGGACCTGGCCAAGGCCCTGGTCCGAACTGATCGGGCTGACACGGCCCTCATCCGCTAGGAGGTGCAGCCCATGGCCCTGGAATTTGACGCCTCGCCGGAGGACTTGAAGGTCTTCCTGGACGAAGCCGACGAACAGTTGCAGCTGCTCGAGGAAGACATCGTTAAGATGGAGCGGGATGGAGAGGACGATGAACTCGTCCAGGAGATCTTTCGGGCGGCTCACACCTTGAAGGGCTCCTCGGCCACCCTCGGGCACAAGCGGATGGCCGAGCTGACCCACGTCATGGAAAACGTGCTGGACAGAATCCGGAAACACCGTCTGGAACTGAGCACGCCCCTGGTGGACACCCTGTTCGCCTGCCTCGACGCCCTTCGCGCCCTGAAGGAAGAGATCGTGACCGGCCAGGAGTCCGCCGTGGACCTGGCGTCGCTGGTGCACCGGCTGACCGATGCCGGCGCCGGGGCCGGCTCCGTCCAGGCCCCTGCTCAGGCGGAGGCGGACGCCGGCCTGCCGGGCGTGGACTGGCAGGTGGGTTCCAAGCTGGCCGAGGCCAGGGAGCACGGGCTGCACACCTATCTGGTCACGGCGGCTGTGGACATGAACAGCGCCATGCCCTCCGTGCGGGCTTTTCAGATTCTGATGAACCTGTCCCAGGGAGCCGAGGTGCTGGCCTCCCGCCCCACCCTGGAAGAGGTGGAGGAAGAGAAGGTCACCAGCCCTATGGTCATCCTGGTCGCCGCCGCCGTCACCTCCGACGCCGTGCGGCAGCTGGTGGTCGATGTCCCGGACGTCCTGGGCATCACGGTCAAGCCGTATGAGGCCGAGGAAGAGGCCCAGCCGGCCCAGTCCGCGTCCGAGAACGGCGGCCCGAAGCAGAACGGCGATGCCGCCGCGGCCCGAGGGCGGGGCGGGCGCACGGTCCGCGTGGACGTGGAGGTCCTGGACAACCTGATGAACCTGGTGGGTGAGCTGGTCATCGACCGCACCCGCCTTACCCAGATCTCCGCCACATCCGACACGGACGACCGCGACTCGGAGGTCTCCCAGGAGTTGGGCCGCACCTCCGGCCACATCGCGCGGGTGACCAGCGAACTGCAGGAGGAGATCATGCGGGCGCGCATGCTGCCCGTGGACAACCTGTTCAAGAAGTTCCCGCGCATGATGCGGGACCTGTCCCAGAAGGCCGGCAAGGAATGCGACTTCATCATGCGCGGCGAGGAGACGGAACTGGACCGCTCGGTCATCGAGGAGATCTCCGACCCGCTGATGCACCTGCTCCGCAACTCCGTGGACCACGGCATCGAGCCGCAGGAGGACAGGGTCAAGGCCGGCAAGCCGGCCCGCGGCCAGGTTATTCTGGAGGCCAGTCACGAGGAGAACTCCATCGTCATCACGGTTCGCGACGACGGCCGGGGCATCGACCCGGAGAAGATCCGGGCCAAGGCCGTGGAGAAGGGGTTCCTGGCCGAGGATGCGGCCCGCCGCCTGTCCGATCGCGAGGTCATCGAGCTGATCTTCGCTCCCGGCTTCTCCACCGCCGACAGGGTTACGGATATCTCCGGCCGGGGCGTGGGGATGGACGTCGTTCACAGGAATATCGAGAAGCTGAACGGGCACATCGAAATCGAGAGCGCCCTGGGCCAGGGCACCGAGTTCCGCGTCAAGCTGCCGCTCACCCTGGCCATCATCCGGGCCCTGCTGGTCACCCTCAAGGGGACGGTCATGGCCATCCCCCTGACCTCGGTCACCGAGACCCGTCGCATCAGGGGTTCGGAGATCCAGCGCATCAAGACCCGCGAGGTCATTGTGGTCCGCGGCCACGTGGTCCCGCTGCTCCGGCTGGAGGAGGCCTTCGGCCTGGAGGAGGAGCGGCAGGCCGAGAGCGAACAGCACAGCGGCCTGTCGGCTCAGGTCGTGTCCAGGGGCGAGGAGGTCACCGTCGTCATCGTCAACCTGGGGCAGAAGCAGATGGCCATCGCCGTCGACGCCCTGCTGGGCGAGATGGAAGTGGTCATCAAGTCCCTGGGCAAGCTCATCGGCGACGTCCCCGGCATCTCCGGCGCCGCCATCCTGGGCGACGGCAGCGTGGCCATCATCCTGGACGTGCCGGGACTGGTGCAGACGGCGCAGCGGGAGGGCCGGTTCGCGGAACCGGCGCGGGCGGGGTGACCGCCCCGCTGAGCCGCATGGACCGCCTGCAGATCGCCGTAGCGCGGGGCCTGAAGCAGGCGGGGCAGGGCCTGTCGGAAATGGTCGGCCGACCCATCCGCATCTCTGCGCCTGTCGTTGAGCTTGTGCCGACGGAGGACGTGGCCATCCGGGCCGGCGGGCCGGAGCAGGTGGTCGTGGGTATCTACCTGGGGGTCACCGGACAGGTCACGGGCCATGTGCTGCTCATCTTTCCCTCCGCTGCCGCCCGACGCCTGGCCGGCATGCTCTGGGAGGGGCCGGTGACCGAGGACGACCTGCCCCTCACGGGTGAGGACGTCTCCGCCCTGGCTGAGGCAGGCAACGTCACCACCTCGTTCTTCTTCAATCACCTCTCCGATGATTCCGGCCTGATCATCGCCCCCACCGCCCCCACGGTGGTGGAGGACATGCTGGGGGCCGTGCTGGATGGGGTCCTGGCCGAGCTGTCGCTGTACGGCGACCAGGCCTTGCTGACGCAGACCATCTTTTCCGGGCCGTCCGGTGACCTCACCGGGCAACTGATCTTCCTGCCGCACCTTTCTACGCTGCAGACTTTGATGGAGGCCCTTCGGGAGGAAGCATGAACGATCACCACACGGTGGCCGTGGGGCTGGGAGAGCTGGCCCTGGGCACCGGGGCGCAGGACCTGCTGGTGTGTTACGGCCTGGGGTCCTGCATCGGCATCGCCGCGTACGACCCGGTCGCCCGGTTGGCCGCGCTCGCCCACGTGGTCCTGCCGGACTCGTCGCTGTCCCACGGCCCCGACAAGAATGCCAAGTTTGCCGACAAGGCCGTGCCGGCCCTGCTCACTGCCCTGACCGCGCGCGGCGCCGCCGCGTCGCGCCTGGTGGTGAAGATCGCCGGCGGGGCCCAGATGCTTAACACATCGCCCCTGGCATCGCGCCTGGATATCGGCGCGCGCAACGCGGAAGCCGTCAAAGCGGCTCTGGCGCAGGCCGGGGTGCGGCTGGCTGCTGAAGATATCGGTGGGAACTACGGACGGACCCTGCGGCTCTTCACCGGGACGGGGCGGGTCCAGGTTTCCACCATCGGCCGCGGCGAGAAGGACCTGTAGGAAGAGAGGAGAAAAACCGTGCCCAAGATTCTTCTGGTGGACGATGCTGCGTTCATGCGCATGCGGTGCGCCAAGTTGTTGACCGAGAACGGCTACGAAGTGGCCGAGGCGGAGAACGGGGCTGAGGCGGTAGCCAAGTACGGCGAGCTGAAGCCTGACCTGGTTCTGATGGATATCACCATGCCGGTGATGGATGGCATTCAGGCAGTGCGCGAGATCAAGGGGGGCGACCCCGCCGCCAAGGTGGTCATGGTCTCGGCTCTGGGCCAGCAGACCATGGTCATGGAGGCCATCAAGGCGGGGGCCAAGGACTTCGTGGTAAAGCCCTTCCAGCCGGATAAGATCCTGGACACCGTAAAGCGCCACGCGGGGTAGGTGGTGGCATGGACAGGCCCATACGGGTGCTGGTAGTGGATGATTCCGCCTTCATGCGCAAGGTGCTCACCGACCTGCTGGGTCAGGACCCTGAACTGCAGGTGGTAGGGGCGGCGCGCGACGGGCTGGACGCCCTGGACAAGGTGGAGACGCTGGCTCCGGACGTGGTCACCCTGGACGTGGAGATGCCCCGGCTGGACGGCCTGGGCACCCTGCAGGAACTGATGCGGCGGCGCCCGCTGCCCGTGGTCATGGTCTCGTCTCTCACCCGGGCCGGCGCTGAAGTGACCATTCGGGCCCTGGCCGCCGGCGCCGTTGACTTTGTCGCCAAGCCCTCCGGCTCCATCTCCCTGGACATGGCCAAGGTGGCGGGGGAACTGGTGGCCAAGGTAAAGGCGGCCCGGCGGGCACGCCCCCGGGTGGCGGAGCCGCCGGCAGCGTCGGAGGCTTCCGCCGACGAGGCCGCGGCTGCGGCTCAGGCAGCTGCCGCCACTGTCGCTGAGGGCCGCGCCCCGGCCACCCTGCGGCTGCTGACACAGCGGGTAGTGGTCATCGGCTGCTCGACCGGCGGTCCCGGCGCCCTGCACCAGGTGCTGCCGCGGCTTCCCGCCGACCTGGCGGCGGGCGTGCTGGTGGTCCAGCACATGCCGCCGGGGTTCACCCGTTCACTGGCCGACCGCCTCAACGAAATCTCCCCCCTGCGGGTGCGAGAGGCCCGGCCCGGCGACCGGGTGGAGGCGGGACTGGCTCTGGTGGCTCCGGGAG
>CALMNP010000327.1 GCA_937868875.1 uncultured Bacillota bacterium
GGCCCGGCCCGCCCGGTCCCACCTCCGCCAGCGGAATCGTATCGGTCATGATCTGCCTCTCCTGCTCCTCGCCGGGTCCTGGGGCCCCGGCTCTGTCTGAAGAACCTTCTCCGTCGTCAGGCCGGACGGCCCGGCTGAGGCCAGGGCCACCAGTCCCCGCCCCGGGAGGGTCAGGCGCACCAGCCCGTCACCGTCGTACCGCAGCCCCAGCTGGTGCGGCTGCCGCCCCTGCGCCAGGCCGAAGGCCTCCGCCGCCGTCACTTCCAGAGCCGGCAGGTGAGCCAGGGCCTGGTCCATCGTCAGCAGGCGCTCCGTCAGGTGTCCGGCCGCGGCCGCCTCCGCCACTTCCTCCAGGGCCAGGCTGTCCGTGAGGCCGAAGGCGCCCGAGCGCGTCCGGAGGAGGAACGACAGAAAAGCCCCCGTGCCCAGGGCCTCTCCCAGGTCCCGGGCCAGCGACCGGACGTACGTCCCTTTGGAGCAGCTCACGTCCACAAGAGCGGTGGCCCGTGTCCCGGGTCGGAACGACAGCAATTCCAGGCGGTGGATGGTGACGGGGCGCGGTTCCCTCTCCACCGTCCGCCCCTGCCGGGCCAATTGGTAAAGCCGCCGGCCCTCCACCTTCAGGGCCGAGACCATGGGCGGCACCTGCAGGATGGTGCCGCGACAAATCGCCAGGGCGGCCTCCAGCCGCTCTGCCGTCAGTCCCTGGGCTCCCGGCTCCGCGGTGACGCGGCCGGTGGCGTCATGGCTGTCGGTGGCCGCGCCGAAGGTAATCTCCGCCCGGTACTCCTTGTCCTGGGCCAGCAGGTACTCGGCCGCCCGCGTGGCCTGCCCCAGGCAGACGGCCAGAACGCCCGCCGCCGCCGGGTCCAGCGTGCCGGAGTGGCCGGCCCGACCTTGACCGGTCAGCCGCCGCACGGCGCCGACCACGTCGTGTGAGGTCATACCCGGCGGCTTGTCTACCAGGAGGACGCCGTCCAGGCCCGAATCCCGCGACGCCCTGCTCATTGCGCCTGCTGCAGGGCCTCGGCTACGGCAGTCAGCACCCGGTCCGTGACCTCTTCCAGGGTCCCGGAAGCAGTGGCTCCTGAGGCCCTGGGGTGCCCTCCGCCGCCGAATTGGGAGGCGATGGCGCTGACGTCCACCCGCGACTTGGAGCGGAAGTTGATGCGGACCTCACCGCCCTCGACCTGGCGGAAGAGGACGCCGACCTCCACGCCGCGGATGCTCCGGGCGTAGTTCACCAGCCCCTCGGTGTCGTCGTCCGTCGCCCCGGTCTCGTCCAGGGTGCGGCGCGTCAGGGTGAGCCAGCCCACCTGCCCGTCCCGGCTGACCTGGAGGGTGGCCAGGGCGGCCCCCAGGAGACGGACGGCGGCCAGCGACCGGGTCTCGTAGACCTGATTGCTGATCTCGCCCGGCTCCACGCCTTCCATCAGCAGGGCGGCGGCTATCATGTGCGTGTCCACATGGGTGTTCTCGTAGCGGAAGTTCCCCGTGTCCGTGGCCACCGCCACGTAGAGGTTGGTGGCGATGTCCTTGTCCAGGGCGATCTCGGCGGCGTGCAGCATCTGGTAGATCTGTTCGCCCACGGAGGAGACGAGGGGATCGATGTAGTTGTAATCACCGTAGTAGGTGTTGGTGACGTGATGGTCGATATTGACCTTGACCTTGGCCCGGTCCACAACGGACCTGGCCGCGCCCACCCGTTCCAGATCGCCGCAGTCCAGGAAGAGGGCGACGTCGTACTCGCCGTCCGCCTGCTGGTAGGGCACGTAGAGGTCGGCCCCGGGAAGGAAGCGATAGGTCTCCGGCAGCTCGTCCACCCGCACCAGGGTCACCTTCTTGCGCAGGCGCCGCAGGGCCAGGGCCAGGGCGAGGCTGGAGCCGATGGCGTCTCCGTCCGGGTTGACGTGGGTCAGCATCAGGAACGATTCCTTCTCCCGCAGCAGCGGGATGATGAAGGGAAAATCGCCGGCGCCGAGGGGGGACATGGCGTCACTCCTTCTTCGTGGGGGGCTGGCCCTCCCGCACGTCGTTCAAGAGCTTGGCGATGCGCACGCCATGCTCGATGGAATCATCCAGCCGGAATTCCAGCTCGGGCGCGAAGCGAAGTTGCAGGCGCTTGGCGACCGCGCTGCGGATGAAGCCCAGGGCGCTGATGAGGCCCTTGAGGCTTTCCTTCTGCTTGGCCTCATCGCCCAGGACGCTGACGTGGACCCGGGCGTGACGCATGTCGCGCGACACGTCCACCTTGACCACGCTGGCGAAGCCGACGCGGGGGTCCTTCAGCTCCTTGCGCAGGAGGACGGAGACTTCTTCCTTGATGGCTTCCGCCACCCGTTGGACGCGCTGTTCGGACACCTCGCCGCACCCCTTCCGCAGGGAGGCTCGGGGCCCCTCCCTACAGCATGCTGATATGTACGCTTGCCACCAGGGCTTCCGGCTCGCTCTCCAGAAAGCGGACAGCGGCCTGAAGGACCTGATGGCAATGTTCAGGCGTATTGGCCACCACCGCCAGCCCCAGGACCGCCCGCTGCCAGAGATCGTTGTCCTCGATCTCGGCAGCGGACAGGTTCCAGCGATGGCGGCAGCGCTCCAGGAGACTCTTGATCACACGGCGCTTGTCCTTGAGCGACTGCGCCGCCGGAAGGGACATCTCAACCTCGGCCACTCCCACTACCATAACGTCACCTCGGGCGAGAGGACAGGGCGGCTACTCCGCCTTGACCTCCTCCACGGTGTAGGCTTCGACCTGGTCGCCTTCCTTGATGTCGTTGAAGTTCTCGATGCCAAGTCCGCACTCGAAGCCCTGGGCGACCTCGCGGGCGTCCTCCTTGAAGCGCTTCAGAGAGGCGATCTTGCCATCGAAGACGACCACGTTGTCGCGCAGGACGCGTACGCTGGCGTTGCGGTTGATCTTCCCTTCCAGGACGAAGGCGCCGGCGATGGTGCCCGCCTTCGGCACCTTGAACGTCTGCCGGACGTCGACCCGACCCAGGACGACCTCCTGCATCTTCGGCTTCAGCATGCCCTTGAGGGCGGCCGTAATATCGTCGACCGCGTCATAGATGACCCGGTACAGCCGGATGTCGACCTTGTTCTCCTCGGCGGCGCGCCGCGCGTTGACATCGGGCCGGACGTTGAAGCCGATGATGATGGCCCCGGAGCCGGCCACAGCCAGCATGACGTCGGACTCGGTGATGGCGCCGACGGCCCCGTGGATGACGTTGACACGAACTTCCTCGTTCCGCAGCTTCTCCAGGCTGCCGCGCACGGCCTCAACGGAGCCCTGCACGTCGGCCTTGACGATGATGTTGAGGTCCTTGACCACGCCTTCGCTGATGCGGCGGGACAGGTCGTCCAGGGTGAGGCGCGAGGTAGCCTCCATCTCCACGGCGCGACGGCGGGACTGGCGCCTCTCGGCGTTGGCGCGCGCTTCCTTCTCGTCCATGACACGGAAGACGTCGCCGGCCGACGGCACGTCGGTGAAGCCCAGAATCTGAACAGGCGTGGAAGGCCCGGCCTTCTTGAGCTTCCGTCCCTTGTCGTCCGTCATGGCGCGGACGCGGCCCCAGGTGGCGCCGCACAGGAAGGCGTCGCCGGGCATCAGGGTGCCGGTCTGAATCAGAACGGTGGCAACGGGGCCACGGCCCTTGTCCAACTCGGCCTCAATGACGGTGCCGCGGGCCTCCATGGTGGGGTCGGCCTTGGGCTCCTTCACGTCCGAGACCAGCAGGATCATCTCCAGGAGCTGTTCCAGGTTGGTGCGGTTCTTGGCAGAGACCTGCACCATAACCGTTTCGCCGCCCCATTCCTCGGCCACCAGTCCGTACTCGGTCAGTTCGGTCCTGACCCGCTCCGGGTTGGCGCCCGGCTTGTCAATCTTGTTGATCGCTACGATGATGGGCACACCGGCCGCCTTGGCGTGGTTGATGGCTTCCACGGTCTGCGGCATGACGCCGTCGTCCGCGGCCACCACCAGCACCACCAGGTCGGTGACCTGCGCGCCGCGGGCGCGCATGGCTGTGAAGGCCTCGTGGCCGGGGGTGTCCAGGAAGGTGATCTTCCGGCCGTTGAGCTCCGTCTGGTAGGCGCCGATGTGCTGGGTGATGCCGCCCGCCTCGCCGGCCGCCACGCGCGTATCGCGCAGGGCGTCCAACAGGGAGGTCTTGCCATGGTCGACGTGGCCCATGACGGTGACCACCGGGGGGCGTGTCACCCTCTTCTCCGGGTCCGCCTCGACGTCGTAGATGATGTCCTCTTCCGCCTCGGTCTTCTCGATGTTGATCTCCACCGGGAAGCCCATCTCCGTGGCCACCAGCTCAGCGGTCTCCACATCGATTTCAGCGTTGATGGTGGCGGTCACGCCAAGGGACAGGAACAGCTTCTTGATGACCTCACCGGCGCCCACGGCCATCTTCTGGGCCAGGTCCTTGACGGTGGTGGGGCCTTCGATGGTGATCGGCTTGACGTTCTTGGGCGGCGCGGAGACCGCCTGCCGGCCGGGCCGGCGCTCGAACCGGGCGAGGTCCTCCCGCCGGCGGCGGTCGTCGCCGCGGCGGCGATCATCACGCCGGCCAGCGCCGGCGCCACCACCGGTACGCCTCGTCTGCTGCTGCTGCGCAGCCTGTGCCTGCACCTCTTTGGGCGGCGGCGGCACGGTGAGCCGTCCGCCCGTCGGACGTCCACGGCCAGGTCCGCCGAAGGGGCGGCCTCCGGGAGCGCCGGGGCGGGACATGCCGGGCCGGACCGGACCAGGCAGGCCTGGGCCGCCCCCGGTACGGGGGCCGGGCCGGGCCGGGCCGGGGAGACCGGAAGCGCCGGCGGGACGGGGGCCCGGCAGACGCGGGCCGGCAGGACGAGGCCCACCGATGGCGCCCGGGACTGCGGGACGGGGTCCGCCGAACGCGGGCTGGCGGGGACCCTCGGTCGGGGTCTGGCGCAGACCCGGCGCGCCGGGAGGCATTGCCCCGGCTGCACGACGCGGGGCGCCGTGATCGGGAACGTCCTGAGCCGTTCGCCGCATGGCGGCCGGGGCGCCGATGACGGTGCCCTCCGCCGGACGTGGAGCGGGACGGTCTTGCTCCTCCCTCTGCTCCGCCTCGTCGGCGGACCCGGCAGGAGCCTCGGCCACGGGACTCTGCGCAGGAACCTGAGCTTCCACCTTCGGCGCCGCCTCCAGATCGGGTGCAGGGGGCGCAACGACCGCCGGCGCGGTGGTCTGCTCCAACTGCTCCAGGTCGACGGTTGATGTGGTCACATCAGGCAATTCGGCCGGAACCGGACGGCGCGCGGCCGGTGCCGCAGGCGCTGCCGTTTCGCGCGAAATCACGGAGGTTGCAGGCGCTGCCGCCGAACGGGCCGGGGGACGGCCGCCGCGATCGTGGCCGGCGCCTCGGGTCGCACCCATCCCGCCTACCAGCATCTGCACGCCGCCGGCCGCGGGACGGCCGCCGGCGCGAGGCGCTTCGCGCCCCGGCGCGGGCCGCTGCGGAGCGGTCGGTCGGAAGGCCTTCTCCTGCTTGCGCAGGTCGACCTTGTTATAGAGGCGCTGTACCGGAGGGGAGCCCGCCTCTGTCTTGGGCGCCGCCGCGCGGGAGCCCTGCGCGGCCGGCTGAGCCGCCTGGGCTGGTGCCGCAGCAACCTTCTCCGGTGCGGAGGGCTCGGACGAGGCGGCCTTCTTGCCGGCCTTGGCCTTGGCCTTGGCCGGGGTCTTGAACATCCCCAGCACCTGCTCCGCCACGTCGGGCTCCATCGTGCTCATGTGATTTTTGACTTCAACGCCCAGCTTGGCCAGTGCGTCGAGTATTTTCTTCGAGTCCTGGCCAAGTTCTTTGGCCAGCTCGTAGACACGCTTTTTCTCCATCAATCCACCCCCGAAGTATTGGGCTCCGAGGCCAGGGCCCCGTTACCCAGGGCGGCCCGAATGCCTTTGGCAAAATGCTGGTCGGTGACGGCAACAACCGCCTTTTCCGTCTGCCCGACGGCGTTGCCCAGTTCGGCCTTCGTGCCGTACTGAAGGCATTGCACCTTGGACTGCCCGCAGAGCCGCTGGAACCGATCCTTCGTGCTCTGCCCGGCGTCGGTGGCCACGACAACCACCGCCGCCCTCCGTCGCTGCACCGCCTCGCGCGCCATCTGGTCCCCCGCCGCCAGCTTGCCGGCCCGGCGGGCCAGTCCAAGAAGGGCTGCCACTCTAGCCTCCAGAGGTAATCCCCTGCCTTAGCCGAGCCACAACCTCTTCCGACACCGGTGTTTCCAGTGCTTTCTCCAGTCTCTTTCCCTTGAGTGCGCTTTCGAGGCACTCCGCGCTGCGGCATAGGTAAGCGCCGCGGCCGGACTTCTTGCCGGTGGGATCAAGGTCCACGAAACCTTCCGGCGTGCGCACCACCCTGGTCAGTTCCTTTTTGGTCTTCATCTGACCGCAGCCCACGCAGAGCCGCATGGGTACGCGTCGCACCTTGGGCATGGGGCCTCACCTCCCGGCAATCCGTTTCCGCGACTAGGCCTCGCCGTCCGCGCTGTCCGGCCCCCCTTCACCCTGGGGCTCCGGACCCGCCTCGGCATATTCCTCGGCCGAATTGGCATCGCCCGTGTATTGCCCATCACTCCAGCTTTCCTGCTCCTCACCGACCTGGCTCTCGCTCTTGATGTCGATCTTCCAGCCGGTAAGTCGAGCGGCCAGGCGGGCGTTCTGCCCCTCCTTGCCGATGGCCAGGGAGAGCTGGTAATCAGGAACCACCACGCGGGCCACCTTGCCCTCCTCCTCCGTGGTCACCGAGATGACCTTGGCGGGAGACAGAGCGTTGGCCACAAATACGGATGGGTCAGGGTCCCACTCAATCACGTCCACCTTCTCACCGCGCAGCTCAGAGCTGACGGCCTGAACCCGCATGCCGCGGGGACCGACGCAGGCCCCAACGGGGTCCACGTTCTCGTCCCGAGACCAGACGGCCATCTTGGACCGGGCCCCGGCCTCACGGGAGATGGCCTTGATTTCCACGACACCATCGTGGACCTCCGGCACCTCCAGCTCGAAGAGCCGCTTGAGCAGCCCGGGGTGGGTCCGAGAGACCATGATCTGCGGGCCTTTGGTGGTTTTCCGCACCTCGACGATGTAGCACTTGAGCCGGTCGCCGGGGCGGTAGATCTCGCCGTTGATCTGCTCCTGGGGGGTGAGGACGCCCTCCACCTTGCCCAGGTCGATCAGGACGTTGCGATGCTCGATGCGATGGATCTGACCCGTAACGATATCGCCCTCGCGGGACGAGAAGGTGTCATAGATGATGCCGCGCTCGGCCTCGCGGATGCGCTGCACAACCACCTGCTTGGCGGTCTGGGCGGCAATGCGGCCGAAGTCCCGAGGGGTGACCTCCACCTCCAGGATGTCTCCCGCCTGCAGGCCGCGCTCCCGGCCTTCATCCACGGACGCCTCCAGCCGGGGGTCCGTGACCTCGGCCACGACCTCCTTCTGGGCGTACACGTGCATCTCGCCGGTGTCCCGGTGGATCTCAACGCGCACGTTCTGGGCCGAACCAAAGTTGCGCCGGTAAGCCGAGATCAAGGCTGCCTCAATCGCCTCAAGCAGCACTTCCTTGGCGATACCCTTTTCCTGTTCAATCTGTTCCAGCGCACTGATAAACTCGGTATTCATGGAAACCTCCCTGTTCAGTTGTACAAACGTCTCCCGCCGTGTCCGCCCTGCTAAAAGTGAAAGACCAGGTGGGCACGGCTAATCTGCTCGCGGGGAAAAGGCCGTACGCCTCCATCCACCTCGAGCAAGACATTGCCATCATCAAGACCCCGCAGGATTCCCTGCCAGGTCTTGCGTCCCTCCTGGCCGGCAAAGAGGTGCAGAGCCACTTCCTGCCCAGCAAAGCGGTGAAAGTCGGCCTCCTTCTTGAGGGGCCGCTCGACGCCCGGTGAGGAAACCTCCAGGTAATAGGCCTCCGGGATGGGGTCCAGTTCGTCCAGCCGGTCGGATACCGCCTGGGACACAGCCTGGCAGTCCTCGTGGCCGACTCCGCCCGGCTTGTCAATGATCAGCCGGACCACGTTCCGGTCGCCCTCCCGCAGGTAATCCACGTCCACCAATTCAAGGCCCAGGCCTTCGGCCAGGGGCCCGGAGAAGCCGGAAATCAGTTGTACAATGCGCTGGCGGTTGCCAAGGTTCTTGGGCATCCTCGAGGCCAGTCCTCCAATTCGTAGCCGTTCGTCCTAGTTTTGGGCAAAAAGGCCTTTGACGATGAAAAAAGTGGGTTGGCACCCACTCCAAAGTCGACGAGTAATAAGAGACGCACAAACACGAAAATGGGCGGAACCGCCCTAACCCAACACAGTATACCACGAGTGGTTTCGCTCTGGCAAGGGCTCCAGAGGTTGTCCCGACCGTACTTGCAGGTCGTGTGCAGCTTAGAACAGAGCCAACTGGTTGCTCTGCGGCAGGCCCTTCAGGCAGCCGGCCGCCTCCAGCAGTTCGGTTACGGCCTTGTTGACCCGCGCCCGGCTGCGCAGGTCCTCCACGGACAGGAAGGGCCCGTCCTGGCGGGCGGTGACGATGCCCTGGGCGGCGTTGACCCCCAGGCCCTGCAGCGACGACAGCGGCGGCCGCAGTCCCCCGCCCCGGATCTGGAAGTGCTCGGCGTCCGATTCATAGAGGTCCACGGGGTGGAACTTGAAGCCCCGGGCGTACATCTCCCGGGCGACCTCCAGGATGGTGTGCAGGTCCTTCTCCTTGGCGGTGGCCTCGTTGCCCTTCTTCTCCAGCTCCTCGATCTTCCTCTGGATGGCGGGCATCCCCTGGGTGATGAGCTGGGCGTCAAAGTTGTCCGCCCGCACCGTGAAGTAGGTGGCGTAGAAGGCCAGGGGCTGGTGCACCTTGAACCAGGCGATGCGGAAGCCCATCATCACGTAGGCCGCGGCGTGGGCCTTGGGGAACATGTACTTGATCTTGTTGCAGGAGTCGATGTACCACTCCGGCACCTGGTGCTGGCGCATCATCTCTTCGTCCTCGGGGGTGAGGCCCTTGCCCCTGCGCACCTTCTCCATGATCTTGAAGGCCTTGCCCGGTTCCAGGCCGCGGTACATCAGGTAGACCATGATGTCGTCGCGGCAGGGGATGACCTCCTGCAGGGTGGCGGTGCTGTTCCGGATCAGCTCCTGGGCGTTGTTGGTCCAGACGTCGGTGCCGTGGGAGAGGCCGGAGATGCGGACCAGGTCGGAGAAGCCCCTGGGTTTCGTCTCCATCAACATGCGCCGCACGAAGGAGGTGCCGAACTCGGGCAGGCCGATGGTGCCCACCTCGGAGTTGACCTGCTCCGGGGTAAGGCCCAGCGAGCTCAGGCCCGAGAACAGGGCCTGGGTCTCGGGATCGTCGAAGGGGATGGCCTTGACGTCAATGCCCGTCCAGTCCTGCAGGAGGCGCAGCACGGTGGGGTCGTCATGGCCCAGGATGTCCAGCTTCAGCAGGTTGTCGTGGATGGAGTGGAAGTCGAAGTGGGTCGTGCGGAAGCCGGCGTTCCGGTCGTCCGCCGGGTACTGCACCGGGCAGAACTCGTTGATGTCCCGGTCCTGCGGCACGACGATCATGCCGCCCGGGTGCTGGCCGGTGGTCCGCTTGACGCCGGAGAGCCCCTGCACCAGCCGGTTCATCTCCGCCCGGCGGACGTTCAGCTGCCCCCGCTCCTCCAGGTACTTCTTGACGAAGCCGAAGGCCGTCTTGTCCGCCACCGTGGCGATGGTGCCGGCGCGGTAGACGTGGTCGGAGCCGAACAGCTCCTCGGTGAACTTCTGGATGGCGTTCTGGTTGGCGCCGGAGAAGTTGAGGTCGATGTCAGGGACCTTGTCGCCTTCGAAGCCGAGGAAGGTCTCGAAGGGGATGTCCTGCCCGTCCTTGGACATGGAGACGCCGCAGCTGGGGCAGTCCCGGTTGGGCAGATCGAAGCCCGAGCCGACAGAGCCGTCGGCGATGAATTCCGAATGCAGACACTGCTTGCAGCGGTAGTGCGGCGGCAGCGGGTTGACCTCGGTGATGCGCATCATGGTGGCCACCAGGGAGGAGCCCACCGACCCCCGGGAGCCCACCAGGTAGCCGTCGTCCATGGACTTCTTGACCAGCTTGTGGGCGATCAGGTAGATGACCGAGAAGCCGTTGCCGATAATGGACTTGAGTTCCCTCTCCAGGCGCTTCTGCACGATGTCCGGCAGGGGGGCGCCGTAGAGTTCTTTGGCCCTGGCCCAGGACATCTCCTCCACCTGCTGCTCCGCCCCTTCGATCTTGGGGGCGTAGAGCCCGGAGGGAACGGGAGGCACGACCTCACAGAGGGCCGCCACCTGCCGCGGATCCTGGATGACCACGCGGCGGGCCTCTTCCTCGCCCAGGTAGGCGAACTCGTCCAGCATCTCCCTGGTGGTGCGGAAGTGCATTTGGGCCTGGGCGTTGTCCACGGGCTTGCCCTGCCCCGCCAGCAGGATATGCCGGTAGATGGCTTCCCTTGGCTCCAGGTAGTGGACGTCGCCGGTGGCGCAGACGGGCTTGCCCAGCTCGCGGCCGAGGTTGACAATGCGGCGGTTGATCCGGCGCAGATCCTCCTCCGCCGCCACCACGCCCCGATCCACCAGATGCACGTGGTTGGCGACGGGCATGATCTCAAAGTAGTCGTAGAACTCGCCCAGCTCGCGCAGTTCCTCGTCGGTGACGCCGCGCTGGCAGGCGTCGAAGACCTCGCCCTCGGAGCAGGCGGAGCCCAGCAAGAGGCCCTCGCGGTTCTCAACCAGCAGGCTCTTGGGCACCCGCGGCACGCGGTAGAAGTGCTCCAGGTGGGCAGCCGACACCAGGCGGTAGAGGTTTCCGAGGCCGGTGGCGTTCTGCACCAGGATGGTGCAGTGGGTGGGCCGGATCTGCTCCGGCGGGATGGAATGGGTGAGTTGGTTCAGGTCCTGCAGGGTGGCAATCTCCGGCCGTTCCTTGAGGCCCCGGTCCAGCAGTTTCAGCATGATGGCGCCGGCGGTCTCGGCATCGTCCAGGGCCCGGTGGTGGCGCTCCATGGACACGCTCAGCTCCTTGGCCACCAGGTCCAGCTTGTGCGACCTGAGATGGGTCAGAACCGAACGCGACAACCAGAGCGTGTCCAGAACCGGGTTCCGCAACGGCTCGCCGAATAGCCGGCGGAAGTGGTAGTCCAGGAAGGAGGCATCAAACTGGGCGTTGTGGGCCACAAAGACCGCGTCGCCCAGGAATTCGCGGAAGCGGGCCAGCACGTCACCAGGGGGCTCGGCATCGGCCACCATGTCCGGGGTGATGCCTGTCAGCTCCTGAATCTTGGGAGAGATGGGCTTGCTGGGCCGGGCGAAGGCCTGAAAGCGCTCACCCAGTTGTCCTCCCCTCACCCGCACGGCGCCGACCTCGATGACCTCCTCCGTGACCGGAGAGAGGCCGGTGGTCTCGATGTCCACCACCACGTACTCCACCTGGTCCAGGGGCGCTTCCTTCGGTCGGATGACGATGGGCTGGCCGTCGGCCACCAGGTAGGCCTCGCAGCCCAGGATGACCTGTATGCCGGCCTTCTTGCCGATGGCATAGGCTTCAGGGAAGGCCTGTACCACACCGCTGTCGGTGATGGCCACGGCGGGGTGGCCCCAGCGGGCCGCCTGTCTGATGGAGGCCTCCACCTCCGCCACGGAATTCATAGGCGACATCTTGGTATGGAGGTGCAGCTCGACGCGCTTCTCCTCGGCTTCATCGCGGCGCTCCTCACGCTCGCCCAGCATCAGATCGTCCACCATCATGGTGAGTTCCTGGGTGAAGCGGTCGCTCTGCACGGTACCCCGGGCGACCACCCAGGCGCCGTTGGTGAAGGACTCGGACAGGGCCGGCTCCTGCGGGTCGAGGAAGAACTTGCAGGAGAGCGAGTCGGTGTAGTCCGTGAGGTCAAAGGAGATCAGGTGGCGGCCGGTCTTGAGCTCGCGGGTCTCCAGGGACAGAACCTGGCCCTGGACGACGACACCGCGCTCCTCCTCCGTCACCGCGGACATGGGCCTTGGCTGAGCCGCGATGGGCCGGCCGCGCAGGGACTGGCCCGGCTGCGCCGCCGCGCCGGGGGCGCCCTTCTGCGCCTTCTGGGCCGCCTTCAGGGCTTCCTGCGCCAGGGCCTGCCCCTCCGCCTCCGCCTGCTGCCGCCAGGCCTCCGGGTCGTGGTCCGCCTTCGGGTCCAACTCCAGCGTGACGCGCCCGGAGAACCCCAGTTGTTCGCCCAGCAGGGACGCCAGGAGGCGGGGCAGCTTGCGCTTGGTGAGCAGTTCCACGGCCCCGGGGTCGGGCAGGTAGACCACCAGGTGGTCCTGCCCGCGCAGGGCCCAACCGGCCTTGGCCAGCCAGCCGTTGGCCGCAGGCAGGGCCTGGCGGGCTCTGGCCATGAGATCGGCCCAGACCTCGCGCAGGCGCTTCCCCAGGTCCGGGGAGGCCTCGGCTTCTTCCGGCTCATCCTCCCCAGCCGGCGCGGCGTCCGCCTCGGGGGCCGCTTCGTCGGCCTCTTCCTCGGCGTACTCCCCATACGTGGGCGGTGCCGCCCTATCAGGCCCCGGCTCCTCGTCGATGACCAGGGAAGCCGTCAGGCCCAGGACTTTGCCGAGCTCAACCTCAAGGCCCTGCACGGCCCCCGGAGGCAGACTGTCCAGGCTGCCCGCCGGCAGGCGCAAAAACACCTGGCACGCCTGCTCCGCCAGGTGAATCTCCACACGCTCTACCCGCCCCGCCGCAAAGGGGGCGGCCACCGGAATGCCGGCGGCCACCTGAGATAACAGACTGCGGCCAGGGGCGGGACGGACGACCAGAACCTCTCTCATCCAACCGCTCCCCAAACCCCGGCCGGGCGTCTGACCCGGCCTTCTCTTTCTTGTCCAGATCCGTGAGGCGATGCTATCCTTCGTGGCGGATGGAGACGACTCCCTCCACCGCCATCAGGTCCTGCGTCAGTTGAGTCAGGTCGACCACCGTGGGCATGAGCAGTTGAAGCTCGATGTCCAGCAGTGCGTCCGGCCGCTGGCTCATCTGCACGTTCCGGATGTTGATGTTGAAGTTCCCCAGAACCGACCCGATGCGTCCCAGCATGCCCGGCTTGTCCCGAACCACCAACTCCATGATCTGAAGGGTGGACTTGGCGATGAATCGGTGCTCCACCCGGGACAGTATGACCAGGACAGCCAGGGCCGCCACAGCCGTGAGGATGGCCCCCAGGTAGTAGCCGGCGCCCGCCGCCAGCCCGATGCCCGCCACCACCCAGAGGGAGGCGGCGGTGGTCAGGCCCCTGATGGTGAGCCCTTCGCGCATGATGGTGCCGGCGCCGAGGAAGCCGATGCCGGACACGACCTGGGCCGCTATGCGGCCGGGGTCGACGCTGGCGTAGCCCTGAAAGACCTCAAAGATGAAGATGGAGACCAGCATGATGAGCGCTGAGCCCAGGGCCACCAGGATGTGGGTTCTGAGGCCCGCGGGCCGGTGGGAGGCCTCGCGCTCGTAACCGACCATACCTCCCAGGAACACGGCCAGGGCCAGGCGGATGGCAACCGTCAAAGCGGCCGTCGCTTGGGTCAGCACGTCGGGGGCAAGGCTCAAGGGGTGGCTACCTCCTCTGGAGCTTCTGAACGCTCTTCATGATCTCCCAGTACATCTTCATGCGCAGGGCGAACCCCTTCGCCAGGCCTGCCTTCTCTTCCTTGTGGCGGTGGGTGAGTTGCTCCAGGGGAACCTCCACCACCCTGGCCCCCAGGCGCCGCGCCGTCTCGGTCAGGATGACCTCAACGCCATAGCGGGCGTCCTGCATATCCTCCACCTGGTCCAGCAGCGACCGTCGCATGGCCCGCTGGCCGGAGAGGAAGGGCGCCACAACCTGGGCGAAATCGGAACTGAAGCGCCCGCCGTCGAAGAGGCCCAGGGTCATGTCGGCCGTGCCCTCCAGCACCGGCTGGACCAGATCCAGCACATGCCGGGGGGTCAGCCCCATCAGGTCGCCGTCCACGAACAACACCACGTCGGCGTTGGTGTGGTCCACGCCCACCTTCATGGCGGCTCCCTTGCCCTGGTTCTCCTTCAGCTCCACCACCCGCGTGGCCCCCGCGCGGCGAGCGACCTCAACGGTGCGGTCAGTGGAACCATCGGACACGACGATGACCTCGCTCACCTCCGGCGCCTGCCGGCAGGCTGAGACCACGCCGCCCAGGGTCTCCTCCTCGTTGTAGGCCGGGATGACAATGGCGACCTTCAAGGCCACCCCTCCTCGCGGCCGGCTCCGCGTAGAGGTATTCCCCCCGGCTCCTCCCATTTCCTGCCCGCCGCCCGGACGAGGCCGTCGAGGGCCATGGGGTTTGCGCTCAGCTAGTCTGGGCACAGGTTGTTCCCCCGCAGGCTCCGGATTAGTAGGCACGGGCGAAGAGGACCTCGTGCTTGGCCTCGTGGCCGCACTTCACGCAGCGGCCGGGGCCTTGCTTGGGCAGCTCCAACGGGATATTTCGGATGGTCGCCTTGGTCTGCTCCTTGATTTCCGCCTCACAGGCGGCGTCGCCACACCAGCCGGCCCGGACGAAGCCGCGCTGGTTCTCGATGATGTCGGCCAGTTGCTCGAAGGTTTCGGCCTGGCGCGTGCTCCCGGCCATGAAGGCCTTGGCCCGCTCGTACATCTCCTTCTGGATGGTCTCCAGCAGGTTGGAGACCGTGGCGTCCAGGCCCTCCAGGGAGACGAAGAGCTTCTCACCCGTGTCGCGGCGGGCGATGACCGCCTGGTTCTTCTCCAGGTCCTTGGGGCCGATCTCCACGCGCAGCGGCACGCCGCGCATCTCCCAGTCGTTAAACTTCCAGCCGGGGCTGTACTCGGCCCGATCGTCCAGGCGCACCCGGGCCACGCCCCGCAAGCCGTCCGCTATCGCCTGGGCCCGTGTCAGCACGTCGTCCTGGCCCTTCTTCAAGATGGGCACCACGACCACCTGGAGGGGCGCCACGCGGGGCGGCAGCACCAGGCCGCGGTCGTCACCATGCACCATGATAGTGGCGCCGATAACGCGGGTGGACATGCCCCAGGACGTGGTCCAGACGTACTTGCGCTGGCCGTCATCGTCCAGGAACTGAATGTCGAAGACGTGGGAGAAATTCTGCCCCAGGAAGTGTGAGGTGCCCGCCTGCAGGGCCTTGCCGTCCTTCATCAGGCCCTCGATGGAGTAGGTCTCAACGGCGCCGGCGAACTTCTCGCTCTCGCTCTTGCGGCCGGGGATGACGGGGATGGCCAGGTCCGTCTCGATGAAGTCGCGGTAGACGTCCAGCATCCTCATGACCTCTTCCCGCGCCTCCGCTTCGGTGCGGTGGGCGGTGTGGCCCTCCTGCCACAGGAACTCGGTGGTGCGCAGGAAGGGCAGGGTGCGCTTCTCCCAGCGCACCACGTTGGCCCACTGGTTGATGAGGATGGGCAGGTCGCGGTAGGACTGGACCCAGCGGTGGTACATCTCGCCGATGACCGTTTCCGAGGTGGGCCGCACGGCCAGCCGCTCCGTCAGCTTCTCACCGCCCGCCTCGGTGACCCAGGGCAGTTCCGGGTTGAAGCCCTCGACGTGCTCGACTTCCTTCAGCAGCAGCGACTCGGGGATGAACAGCGGAAAGTAGGCGTTGCGGTGGCCCGTCGCCTTGAAGCGACGGTCCAGGCCCGCCTGGCAGCGCTCCCAGAGTTCGTACCCGTCCGGCTTGAACACGATGCAGCCGCGCACCGGCGCGTAGTCCGCCAGATCCGCCTTGCGGATGACGTCCAGATACCATTGGGAGAAGTCCTGACTCTGCGGCGTGATCTCCTTGACGAACTCCTTGTCCTTGGCCACCTGATTGCCCCCTACACCAATAGGTTATGTGAATCCCTGGGCCCGGCCGTACGGCCGCCATAGAGGCCGCGCCCGTCCGGACCCGAAACAAAAGCACCTCACGCCTGAGGGGCGAAAGGTGCTGTTCCGCGGTACCACCCTGTTTGGCCCGCCGGCCACGCCCGGCCGTCCGAGTGAAGTCGCGCCCACACCCAACAGCCGTACGTGGACCCGAGAGGCCCACTTGACGCCCGATATCCGAGGCGCGGGCCGGCTTGCGCAGGGCTGGTGCGCCCTCCATTTCACCGGCGGCTCCGGGGCGGGTTGGGAAGGAGCCGGCCGAACCTCTCAGCGCCTGGCGGCGGTTCGATTGCTGTGCCTCAGCTTGGCCTTCCTACTAGTCCCCATCATGGCCAAATCTATGCAGTTCACCCTTATTGTAACGGAGGGGCGGAGATTCGTCAAAGAA
>CALMNP010000328.1 GCA_937868875.1 uncultured Bacillota bacterium
GCGGCGGCGAGCAGGGGCAGGAACCAGTCGCCAGGCATGGGGGCATCACCCTGCCTAGCTTATCCGGAGAGAACGCGCGGCATGGGCGGTTCTAGGTTCAGTCGTCGTACCTCTCCAGAATGTCATACCGCGTGTTGCGCCTGGCCGGGATGTAGCCGGCGTCGCGAATCAGCCGGATGGCCTCGGCGGGTCCCACCCGATAGGTGGTCCCGGCAGCGGAGACCACGTTTTCCTCCATCATGGTGCCCCCCAGGTCGTTACAGCCGAAATCCAGGGAGACCTGCCCCACCTTGGGCCCTTGGGTCACCCAGGAGGCCTGGATGTTGGGGATATTGTCCAAATAGAGGCGGGCTATGGCCAATACCCGCAGGTACTCAAAGGCGCTGGCGCCTCCGGCGCCGAGCGCGGTGTTGTCGTCCTGGTAGGGCCAGCAGGCGAAGGCCCGGAACACACCCAGGCCCTCAGCGTCGCGGGTGCGGTCCTGGGTTTGCCGCAGGCGCTCCAGATGCAGGACCCGCTCCTCCGGTGTCTCCACGTGGCCGAACATCATGGTGGCCGACGCCTTCATACCCAGGGCCGCGGCCTCTTCCATGACGCCCAGCCACTCCCGGGTATCGGCCTTGTGTGGGGCGATGATGCCGCGCACCCGCTCGTCCAGAATCTCCGCCCCGCCGCCGGCCACGGAGTGCAGTCCCGCTGCCTTCAAGTCAGCCAGAATGTCGCGCACCGGCCGCTTGAAGACGTGGGAGAAGTGGGTGATCTCCGAGGGCGAGAAGGAGTGGATGGCCACCTGGGGGAAGCGGGCGCTGATCTCCCGCAACAGGTCGGTATAGTAGTCGAAGGGCAGCTTGGGGTGGTGGCCCCCCTGCATGAGAATCTGCGTGCCGCCGATGGCGGCCAGCTCCTCCACCTTGGCCAGAATCTGGTCGTGGGAGAGCACGTAGGCATCGGGATCGCCCTCGTGCCGGTAGAAAGCACAGAAGCTGCAGTCCGTGACGCACACGTTGGAGTAGTTGATGTTCCGATCAATGATGAAGGTGACCACGTCGCCGGGGTGAAGGCGCCTGGTGACGGCGCCCGCGGCCAGCGAGAGGCGCCCCAGGTCGGCGTGGCGCATCAGCGTCACGCCTTCTTCAACGGTAATGCGGTCGCCGTCCAGGGCCTTGCAGAGAACCCGGTCCACCTCCGCCGACTCCGGGCCGCTGAAGCGGCCGCCGTAGACAGGTGTCTCAGCGGCGGGGTAGCACACCTCCTGCACCAAACCCTCGTACCAGCGGGAACCGTCCTGGGCCGCTTCGGCCTGCAGGTCTCGGGCGGCGCCCAGCTTCTCCAGCCCGCCCTCTTCATACCGCTGGCGCTGGACATCCCGGGTCGTCTCGGACGTCCTCACCATCAGGCCTCCACCTCCTCCAGGTCCGTCAGGGTCAGCGGCACGCTCGGCGGCCCGGACGGCGCCACATCAGCAGCAGCAGCGGCGTCGCCCACCAACAGGGGGCGCCAGCCCTCCGGAGGCCGGGCCGGGTATTCGTGGATGACGTTATAGAGCGTATCGCGCTCGGCCGGGATGCGGCCGGCCTCCCAGATGAGCGAGAGCAATTCCTCCGGCGTCTGCAGTTGAGGCGTCACGGCCCCGGCCATGTGGTAGATCTTTTCCTCGCGGACGGTGCCGTCCACATCGTTGGCGCCGAAGGCCAGGGAGATTTGAGCCATCCTGGGGCTCATCATCACCCAGTAGCTCTTGATGAAGCGGAAGTTGTCCAGCAGGAGCCGGGCCACGGCCACCACCCGCAGATCCAGGTATCCGGTCGGCCCTGGCAGATCGCTCAGATCCGTGTTCGCGGGGTGAAAGGCCAGCGGGATGAAGGCCTGGAAGCCGCCGCTCCGGTCCTGTTGCTCCCGCAGGCGCAGCAGGTGGTCGATGATCTCCTCCGGCCGCTCGACATGGCCGTAGAGCATGGTGGCATTGGACTTGATGCCAAGGCTGTGGGCGGTGTCGTGAACCCACAGCCACTCCTCCGCCGTCTCCTTAGGCTTGCAGATGATATTGCGGACCCGCGGCGCAAAGATCTCGGCCCCGCCGCCCGGCATGGAGCCGAGCCCGGCTTCCTTCAGCCGGGACAGTACCTCCTCCAGCGGCAGCCCGGAGATCTTGCTGAAGTGAAGCATTTCGATGGCCGTGAAGCACTTCAAATGGGCCTCAGGCGCCGCCGCCTTCACGGCCCGCAACATGTCCAGGTACCAGTCGAAGGGCAGGTCAGGGTGGAGGCCTCCTACCATGTGGAATTCCGTCACGCCCAGGCGGGCGTAGGCGGCGGCCTTTTCCACGATCTGGCCGATACTGTAGGCATAGCCCTCCGGGTGGTTGCGGCTCTTGCCGAAGGCGCAAAAGCGGCAATGGATGGCGCAGACGTTGGAGTAATTGATGTGGGCATTGTTGTTGAAGTAGACCTGGTCACCCGCCCGCAGGCGCCGGGCCTCATCCGCCAGGGCCCCCAGGGGGGTCAGCCTGTTGGAGGTCAGGAGGCGGAGCCCCTCTTCACCCGACAGCCGCTCGCCCCTCCGGACCTTCTCCAGCACCGGCCGCCAGTCCGGCGGCAACACCCTCTCCAGTACGGTAGCCATGGGCTCTCCCCTCCTTACGTTGCGGAACGCGCCGCCGCACCGGCGAGGCGCAGTTCAGGCACGGCCTGAATGGCGCCGATGGCGGCGGCTTCCTGATAAAAGGCCAGCAGACCCTGCCGCTCCACGGGGCCCAGGCCGTGACGTATAGACCCGAGGAGGTAGGAAGCAACCAACTCGGGGGAAAATCCCCTGCTGTCCGAGGCCAGGTGCAGCAGCCCGGCGGTGTCCGCCGCCGCCTCCGCCTGGGACCGGTGGAGGGACTCCTGTGCCTCTTCCAGCGCCGACGGCTCGGAGCCGTGTGCGGCAAAGACGGCGTAGACCATGGGCAGTCGGCGGTATTCCCACCAGACGGCACCCAGATCGGTGACCACCAGAGCCTCCCCTTGCCGGAACCCCCGGCGGGATGATGCCGCCTCGCACCAGGGCAGTGCGCCTACCTGCAGGCCGGCGCGGAGCGCGTCGTCGCCGATGAGCAGGGCCGCGTCGGCGTGGGCCAGCATGCGGTCCAGGTCAGGCGGGTCGGTGCGGGCTTTGAATTCCACCCGCCAGTATCGGCGCAGCAGCACCTGGGCCAGGGCCACGCTGGTGGCCGAGGACGCCGTGAAGGAGACCGTAGCTCCGTTCAGCCGGTCGGGTGACCGGCGGGAGAAAAGCAGAATGCTCTGCACGTGCCCCCAGGCACAGACGGACAGGCCAGGCAGGAGCACGTCGTCGCCGGCCCCCCGGGCATACTCAATGGACGAAATGGGGGCCACGTCGAGGAGCCCTCGATGGTACAGGGCGTTCACCCGCGTGGGCGGGCCGGCCACCAGCACGCCATCCAGGCTGGTGCGTCCCGTCTCCAGACCGTAGTAGACGGGCAGCAGGTTCAGGTAGTCGATGTAACCCAGGCGAACCAACGCCTTACCCCCCAATGTCCGAACGGTCTGTCGGGCATCCGACGGAAACCTAGTACGTGCGGACCACGTTGAACACGGTATCGCGTTCCACCGGCACCCGGCCAGCCTGGCGGATGGCTCGAATGAAGGCCTCCTTGGGCTGCAGCCGGGGCACCTGCGCGCCGGCGTCGTGGACGATGCGCTCCTCCATCACCGTGCCGTCCAGGTCGTCCACGCCAAAGTGGAGCGAGACCTGGGCCAGCTTGGGCCCCATGATCATCCAGAAGGCCTTGACGTGGTCGAAGTTGTCCAGCATCAGCCGGGCCACGGCCATCATCTTCAGGTCGTCGATGCCCGAGGTGGCCTCATGGATGCCATACTCCTTCTCCAGTTGCGTGTTTTCCGGGTAGAAGCCGAAGGCCAGGAAGGTCTGGAACCCGCCGGTGTGGTCCTGCAGGTTGCGCAGGCGGCAGAGGTGGTCGATGATCTCCTCCGGAGTCTCGATGTGCCCGTAGAGGATGGAGGCGTTGGACCGGATGCCCAGGCGGTGCGCGGTTTCGTGCAGCTCCAGCCAGCGTTCGGCCGTCATCTTGTGGGGATAGGCCAGGTCGTGGACTCGCTGGGAGAACACCTCCGAGCCGCCGCCCGGCAGGGAGCCCAACCCCGCGGCCTGAAGGCGGCGCAGGCCCTCCTCCAGGCTCAGCTTGCCGCGCTTGCAAATGTAATCGACTTCGACCGCCGTGAAGGCCTGGATGTGGGCTTCCGGCACCTCGGCCCGGATGACGCGCATCATCTCCTCGTAGTACTCGAAGGGCAGAGTCGGGTGCACGCCGCCGACGATGTGCACCTCGCGGAAACCCTTGCCCGCCTGGGTCCGAGCCCAGGCCCCGATCTCCTCCAGGGACATGGTGTAGGCGCCGTCCTGCCCGACCTTGCGCTGGAAGGCGCAGAACTTGCAGTCCACCCAGCACACGTTGGTGTAGTTGAGGTGGGTATTGACCACAAAGTAGGCCTGGTCGCCGTTCTTGCGGCGGCGTACCAGGTCCGCCATCCGCCCCAGAGTGAGCAGATCGTGGGAGGTCAGCAGGCGCACCCCGTCCTCAAAGCTCAGGCGCTCTCCCCGCTCCACCCTGGCCTCGATGTCCGTGAGGCTCGTCAGTTGGTCCAGGGGCAAGGCCGTTCCCTCCTCCTCAGTCTTCCTGCGGCGTGCCGTAGGCCTCTTTCAGCAGCGTCGGCCGGCGCAGGTCGGCGCAGCCGCAGGACGAGTCCTCCGCCTCCGCCTGCCGGAGGGCATCCAGCACGATGTTGCCGATAACGCGGGATTCACCATAGAAAATGTCCGACAGGTCCTGATGACGCCAGTCCCGGACCACACCCTCGCCGTAGTTGACCACCATGTCGACGCGGGCGTAGCAGGCGCCGATCTCCCGGGCCAGGTAGACCTCCGGGGCCATGCTCTGGCCCACAATGTCCGCTCCTGCCTGCCGCATCATCTGCACCTCGGCCACGCTCTCGAAGTGGCGGCCGTCGGTGACGGCGTAGGTGCCGCGGGAGAAAACCCGCCGGTCCCGCTTCTCCCAGGCCGCCGCCTCCGCCGCTTCGAACAGGAACTGCCGCAGGTGAGGGCACGTGGGCTGCCGCATGACGCCCAGGTAGGACCCTCCCAGGCCGACGTCCTTGCGGACGGAGAAGTCGATGTAATCTGTGGGGATAACCAGGTCCTTGAGGTCGAGCAGCGGGCTGACGCTGCCCACGCCGCCCTCGGCTACGATCTTGCGCACACCGGCCTGCTGGAAGACCCAGAAGACCTGCCGGGAGGCATCCGCTCGGGTCACGCCCTGCCGCCAGCCGTGCATGCGGCAGGTCAGGACCTGCCGGCCGGCCAGGGCAAACAGCGTGAAGGCTGGGCTCTCTCCCCAGGGGGTCGCGAACACCAGCCCCTCCTCCAGGACCTCGACGTCCGGCGCGTTCAGGCCCTGGGGAAAGGGAATGGAGAGCGTGCTGGAGCCGCCGACGAGACCAAGGGCCGTTTCGGGCGTGGATGGCACGCGATCATCTCCTGGTGCGGGCGAGGAACCGCCGTTTCAAAGAAATGAATCTAAATTCATCATAAGACAGGAGAGTCCTGCTGGGCAAGGTCTATCAGGCAAAAAGAGGGGAGCCTCTTGCAGCGACAGCCTACCTCAGGCATAATCATGTCATGAGGTCACTACCAGTTGTCAAAGGAGACCTGCAAGCATGGATTGGGGTGCGGTACCGCGTCATTACCGCTTGCGTGCGGTGCTGGTCGAAAAGATCGCCTCCGGGCAGTGGGCTCCCCACCAGCCCATTCCCAGCGAGCGGGCTCTCGAGGAAATGTTCAAGGTTAGCCGGACAACCGTGCGGCGAGCCCTGGACGACCTGGTGAGGCAGGGCCTCGTGTACCGCGAGCATGGCCGGGGCACCTTTGTGGCTCCCGTACACGACGTTGCCCCGCAGGCCAAGCTCCTGGGGTTCGCCGAGGAGCTGGAGCGAACCGGAAGGCCGGTGTTCGCCCGGGCTCTGGAATGGGAGGTCATGCCGGCGGGAGCAGACATGGCTGGCGCATTGTTCCTGTCTGAAGGCGACCCGCTGGTGCGAGTCCGCCGTGTGTTTGAACTGGACCACGCCCCCGTGCTCTTCGTGGAGAGTTTCCTGCCCCGGGACCTGGGCGGTCCCGACCTGGTCCAGCGGTTGATTGAAACGGGGTCGCTTTACAGAGCGGCTGAACTGGGCGGAATCATCATCGCCCGTGGGGAGCAGCGCCTGCGAGCTGTCTTGATCGACGAGCAAACCGCCGAACGCCTTGGCGTCCCCGCCGGAAGTCCCGGTCTCGAACTGACCCGAACCACGTACTCGCTCGAAGGGAGCCCCGTGGAGGTGTCCCGTGCCGTCTATCGCGGCGACCGTTACGAGTACGTTATCGATCTGGCCCGGGAGATCAGGTCCCCTGGCGGTGAACCTCAGCGGAAGGAGGCTCAGGCGCCGTCACCGGGTCTCAGGCCAGGTGCGCGCTGAGATAAAGGAGCGTTAGACGTGACAGCCCTGGTAATCCTCGCTGTATCTCTCGTAGCCGGCGTAATTGGCGCCATGACTGGCCAGGGTGGCGGCATCTTGCTGGTGCCGTTCCTCACCCTGATCATGCACGTGGATGTAAAGACCGCAGTAGCGGCCAGCATTGTTTCCGTTATCGCCACCAGCAGCGGTTCGGCCTCTGCCTATGTGAAAGATCGAATCTCCAATGTCAAGATTGGCATGTACCTTGAGATGTTCACCATCCTTGGGGCACTGGTGGGTGCCGCGATCACATTGAAGTCGGGAGGCCGCTTCATCTACCTGGTGTTTGGCCTGGTCCTGCTCGCCTCCTTCGTGGCGCTGTGGCTGAAGCCCGAAATGGGTGAAACGGGAAACATGAGGCAGGACCGGCTGTCGGCCTTTCTTGAGCTGGAAGGCGAGTATTACGATCAGGTAGCGAACAGGGTGGTTCCCTACAAGGGGACCAGGGCCGGTTTGGGCGGCGTCTTGATGTTCGGCGCCGGCTTGATTGCCGGTATGCTGGGTATTGGCGCGGGTGCCCTGAAGGTCCTGATCCACGACCTGGTCATGGAGCTTCCGCCCAAGGTGTCCACCACCACCAGCAATTTTATCATTGGCGTCACCGCACTGGCCGGAGCGAGCGCCTATCTGGCCGCAGGCCTGATCAAACCGAACATCGCGGTCCCTGTCATTCTTGGCGTGACGGTCGGTTCGCGGGCCGGTACCCGGTTCCTGGTCCGCCTCAGCAACAGCGCAACCAGGAAGTTCTTCATGGTGGTACTCTCTGTTCTGGGTGTGGAGATGGTCCTGAGGGGGGTCGGCCTGCTGTGAGCTCACCTGCAAGTAGGGCGTCCGAGGGCGCCCGTCATCCGTTCGACATGGAAACCGTCATCAGCTACATCCTGATCAGCGGCGTCATCCTCAGTCTTACTCTGCTGGTGGTCGGGACTCTCTTGTATAGCCTCCAGCACCATAACCTGACCCTGGCCTACTCTCTGCCCCAGGACAACCTCTTCCAGTTCGGCCGGATGGAGATCACACGGGTTCTGCGCGGCACCTTGACAGCCAGGGATATCATCAACCTGGGCATCATCGTTCTCATGCTGACGCCCTATGTGCGGGTGGCCTTTTCGGCGGTGGCCTTCGCCTTTATCGAGCGAAACGCCAAGTACACAGCATTCACGCTATTTGTTCTGTCTGTTCTCACCTACAGCCTGTTTCTTAGTTTCTGATGCTGGCCTCCCCTTCCGTCAACAGGGACGAAAAAGGCAGGACCCAAAGAGGTCCTGCCTTTTCTTGCGTGTGAATCCCCGCCGTTTACTTATAGTGCTCGGCGTTCTTATCGATGTAGGACTTCCACTCATCCGGCACCGCGTCCAGCGGGAAAATGGCCTGGACGGGGCAGGCGGATTCGCAGGCGCCACAATCGATGCACTCATCCGGGTTGATGAAGAGCTGTTCCGCAGCCTCAAACTCTCCCTCACCCTTGGTCGGATGGATGCAATCCACCGGGCACACGTCGACGCAGGCGGTGTCCTTCGTGCCAATGCACGGTTCACAGATGACAAAGGCCACAGGCGGTCCTCCCCTTCTATTTCCGAGCGGCGGCCTAGCGGCCTACCGGGTCGGGAATAATCGTGACCTGATAATCGCCTCCGTCGACGACAGCGCGGTTGTCCGCTTCGGATAGCGAAGCGTGGAACGCGCCAGCACCCGTGGGGATGGCCACCATCGCGTGGTCCTGGGAGGCCCCAGCGACGCGCCCTACAAACCGCAAGGTGTTGCCGTCCGTGTCGTTGTCGACGTAGACGTCCTCAATCTCCATGCGGGCTGAGGCCAGATGGTCGGCACGGTGCTTCAGCTTGACGACGCAGACCTTATCCTTGAAGGTCTGCTCCAATTGCTCGGCTATCGCATGCGGGTTCTGGGCATCCATGGCATCAACCTCCAGGAGGCTTGTTCTGGCTGCCCATATTCTGCGTTGCCGCCGCGGAGTTCATGCTCCGGTCACCGGCTATTTTGCCAGTGATTTCTATACTACAGCGAACGTCCTCATTCCTTCTTGGCGGAAGGCCCAGATTCCTTCTGGAGCGGTTTTCGAGCGTAAACCTCCCGGCCCGGTTCATGGGTCACCCCCATGACGAGCGTCCTGATTCCCAATCAGAGGAGATACCCCACGTTTAGCGTAGGCGAAGACGTCGCGGCTGCCCCACGCCGCCTTCTGTCCGCAGAAAGCGACTGGTTATCCAGTCGGTGAGGCCGGGGAACCAGTGGTTGAAGGAGATGACGACCCGGTACCAACCGGGCACCACCACCTCGCGGCGCGGGCGCTCCACCAGACGAGCGATGACCCGGCCAGCCACTTCGGCGGAGGGCATGCGCATGGGATTGCCCTTCGTCAGCTCGGTCCGGATGAACCCCGGTGTGACCAGCGAGACGCGAATGCCGTAGGGCAGAAGCTCCCGTCGCAAGGCTTCGGTATGGCCGCGCAGGCCGAACTTGGTGGCGGAGTAGACGCCGGTGGTCCCCACATGGCCGGCCACGGAAGCCACGTTGATGATGTGCCCCCGCCGCTTGGGCAGCATGTAGGGAAGAACCGCCTTTGTTGCCAGGATGGGCCCGGTGAGGTTTACGTCTACTACCCGCCGTAGGGCCTGTGTTTCCTCCTCCCACCAGGGGAGGGAGTGGCCGACCCCCGCGTTATTGATCCAGACGTCGATGCCGCCGAAACGTTCCGCCGCCATACGGGCCAGGCCCTCGACGTCCTCGGGACGGGCCACGTCCGCCCGGACCGTCAAGACTTCGGTACGGGGCGACAGCTCCCGCTCCAGGGCCTCGAGCCGGTCGATTCGCCGAGCCGCCAGAACCAGCTTATGGCCCTTCTCCGCCAGGACGCGCGCGGTAGCTTCGCCAATGCCGCTGGAGGCTCCCGTGATCACCACGACCGACATAGTCCACCCACTTCTTGAGGCCCCGGCTGCGGTGCCGCTGGGGCCCGGTTGGTGCCGCCTAGCGGGCGGCTCTTTTCATTGTAGAGCCGGCCGCCTGAAGCGGCAACGCCACCGTAATGCAGGTCCCCTTCCCCACCTGGCTCTCGGCCTGAACCCGCCCCCCGTGCAGCTCCACCAGGCTGCGGACGATGGCCAGGCCGAGACCGCTGCCTCCGGTGGCGCGGGAGCGGGACCTATCGGTCCGGTAGAAGCGCTCGAAGAGGTGCGGCAAGTCCTCCGGCGAAATTCCGGGACCGGTGTCACAGACCGAGAGGCGCACCTCCGGCCCCTCGTTCCACGCCCGCACCCGGACCTGACCGCCCTCCGGCGTGTACTGCAGGGCGTTGGCCAGCAGGTTGACGAGAACCTGGCGAAGGCGGTCGGGGTCGCCGGCTACGGGCGGAAGGTCAGTGGCTATATCAGGTTCCAGGGCAATCTTCTTAGCCGCTGCCACCGGTTCCAGGTTGATCAGCAGAGCCTCCAGCAGGGACGGAATGGAGACAGGCTGGACGTGCAACGAGAGCTGGCCCACCTCGGCCAGGCTCAGGTCCCGCAGGTCGCCCACCAGCCGGGTGAGGCGAATGACCTCGTCCTGCAAGGGCAGGAGGGCTTCCTGGTCCAGGGCAACGACGCCGTCCTGCATCAATTCGAGCCGCCCCTGCAGCACGGCCAGCGGGTGGCGCAACTCGTGAGCCACGTCAGCCAACAGTTGCCGCCGGACCCGTTCCTCGCGCTCCAAACGGTCGCCCATGTGGTTGAAAGCCCGGGCCACGTCGGCGATCTCGTCCTCCCCCTCGACCGGAACACGCCGCGAGAGGTCGCGCAGATCCAGGCCCCGGGCAGTATCCCGCAGGTGAACCAGGGGGCGGGCGATGCGCCGGGCGGTGAGGAAGCCGGTCAGGCCGGCCACCACCAGAGCGGCCAGGCTGGAAAGCAGGCTCCAGTTGATGATGGGCTGCAGCAGGCTCCCGCCCATAATGCCGTCCATGCCCCACATCATCCCGGAGGACCAGCGGTGCATGCCCATCATGGAGGCGTACATGCCCGCGTTGAGGCCCAGGAAGGCCAGCACCAAAGCCATGAAGGCAACGCCGATGAAGGCCCAGGTCAGTCTTGTGCGCAGAGGCATGGAGGCTCACCCCCGGGGCGGCACCAGCTTGTAGCCGGTGCCGTGAACGGTCTGGATCAGGGACTCGCCCCCCAGCTTCTTGCGCAGGTGGCTGATGTGGCTGTCGATGGTCCGCTCGTAGCCCTCGTAGTAGTCGCCGATGGCGCCCTCCATCAGCTGCAGCCGGGAGAAGACGCGGTTCGGGCTGCGGGCCAGCATGGACAGCAGCTTGAACTCCGTCGGCGTCAGGGCTAACTCCTCGCCGCCCCGCAGGACGGTATGAGCCGCGAGGTTCATGGTCAGGTCCCCCAGGGCCAGGATCTCGGGCTCGGTCGGGGGGGACCCTGAGCGCCTCAGGACGGCCCGAATCCGCGCTCCCAGTTCCCGCAGGCTGAAGGGCTTGGTCAGGTAGTCGTCGGCACCCAGCTCCAGGCCCAGGAGTTTATCCGGCTCCTCGGCCCGGGCGGTGAGCATGACGATGGGCGTGCCGCCGCTCTGCCGAATCTGGCGGGCCACATCCAGGCCGCTCAGCCTGGGGAGCATCCAGTCAAGCACAATCAGGTCCGGCGACTCGTTCCGCCAGGCATCCAGGGCCGACTGCCCATCGCCGGCCTCGCTTGTCACATAGCCCTCGCTGCGCAGGTACTGTACAACCACCTCGCGCAGGCGCTCGTCATCATCCACAACCAGAATGCGCTCCCCCGCCACCTGCTCACTCCCCGAACCGCCGGAATTTGGGTTAGAAACGCCATGTATCGAAACGTGTCCGGAAAGACTCTTTCTGGACCCGTCGGGCGATGCCCTTCTCTATACAATACACCTGCTGGTTGGCCGTCATATGGCGCCTGTCTGGAGGTTTTGTGGAGGCCCGCGCCGCCCCGGCGGTACGATGCGGCCGTACACGCCGGCAGCGCTTCTTCGGCGGCTTGCACTCACCTCCACAGAATCTCATGATTTTGCTTAAACGCCCTTCACAGGCGAGTGGTACAGTGAGGCTGTAATCGCGAAAAACATGTTGACGAAAGGATGTGTCCTTTATGATGTGGTGGGGTTGGGGTGGACCGTTCATGATGGGCGGGCTGTTCATGTGGCTCGTTCCGGCGCTTCTGATCGGCTTGATCGTCTGGGCCCTTACCGGTTCACGGCGCACGACGCAGGCGACGCACGACGAAGGCGCAGCCCTGGAGACTCTGAAGATGCGGCTGGCCAAGGGCGAGATTGGCGAGGAAGAGTACCAGCGACTGAAGGGTTTGCTGAAGTAGCCGCCGGCTCAAGGGAAAGGATGCGCACGCCTATGGATTGGAAGTATCGCTGGCTGCTCTCCATCGGCGCCGCACTGCTGGTGCTGGCAGGCGGCCTGGCCTTCTCCGGCATCTCAGCCCGAGCCCAGTACGGTCGGGCCGCAACTCCGTGGAGTTCCTGGGGTCCCGGGGGTTCCTCCGGCGCATGGGGTCCCGGAGGCATGATGCGGGGCTTCGGTAGCGGCCCCGGAGAGGTCGTCCCGTGGATGCGGGACATGCACAACAGGATGTGGGGCGGTAACACCGGCGGGGAGCTGGTGCCGTCCGCCCCGGCCGAGTCCGGCGCCAGGCGCGTGGAGGCGCAGGTCACCATCAGAGAGTGGCAGATGGACCCGGCTGAACTGAAGGTCACCACCGGCACCCGGCTGGTGCTGACGGTCCGGAATGATGGTGATTCGCCTCACGACTTCGCCATCCCCGGCCTCAACCTCCGGCTGGTGGGCATTGCCCCGGGAACCACGCGGACCGTGGAACTGAATGCGGACCGGGCGGGCTCCTACCCCTTCCTCTGCGACATCCCCGGTCATGCCCAGCTGGGCCAGCGAGGCGTCCTTACGGTCACCGCCCCAAACTAGCATGCGCCTGTACCGCCTGCGACCCCACGCACCCCCGGGTCAAGAGCTGAGAACACCGGCGGCCAGACACCGCAGAACATGAAGCGAGGAGGCGCGGTTGCGCCTCCTCGCTTCATGACGAGCCATGCTTTGCCGCCCTGTCTTCCTGTTTCTGTCGAGAAAGGACCTGCGCCGGTTTACTCGGCGTCTTCCTTCTTGTCCTGTTCGCCCGCCTGTCCCTTGAACTTGCTAAGCTTGCCGACCACTTCCGGCACCATCTCGATGATGCGCTCCACCGTGCCGCCACGCACCAGGGGCATCACACTCACCTCACCGTTCTTCACCATGACCAGCGCCTTGGGCGCAACCCGCCCGCCGCCGCCACCGCCGGAGCCGGAGCCGGACCCGCCGTGGCCGCCATGTGGCGCGTCACCGCTGCCACTGCCGCTCCCGAAGCCAAACATGACATCGACGATGGGCACCAGGGTCACGTCACCCAGGGAGATGGGCTCCCCCACCACGGTTTTGGTCGAGAGCAGATTGCTCAGGCCGCCAAAGAGGCCCTCCATGCTGTCCTTCTGATCCACGATGCATCCTCCTATCTCATGCTTCTCCAAAGTCTCGGGCCAGGTTTTGCAGGGTCCAGGGTCAACCGGCAAGTCTACCTCTTGCCCCCAGCCGGCGGGGACGCCGCCGGATGACCTTGCTGAGCCACTGCCTGAGCAGGTTCATCCAGATGCGTCGGACGGGCCGGGAGAAGAAACCCAGAATCGGGGCCCACACCAGACTCCCCAGGCGCCCGTGCCCCGCGGCTTCCACCCACCCTTCCAGCACGGGACGGGTGAAGTCCAGGCTTACGTGCAAACCCGGCGCGATGCCGGACGGCAGGACCGCCCTTAGGGCCGCCAGCAGACCGGTCAGGGAGGGGTCCTCGAAGCCCAACACCAGGTCGCTTCGAACCTGCAGGTGCAGCGAGAGCCACACCCGCTTGACCAGGAGCAGGCCCTGGTCCAGCACGCCCCGGTTCAGCCACTCCCGCCAGGAGACGCCCCTGCCTCGCCATCTCTTTTCCCCGGGCTTGGGGGGCTTTGCAGGCTTGTCACGACGGCGAGGCCTTGGGAACTGCCGTCTTCCCAGAAACCGAACCTCTACGCCGTCCCGGCCGGACCCGGCATCCACCTGGAGCAGGGCCCCGGCCCACTGCAGATGAAGCTGCCAGGCAGCGGGGGCCGCATCGCCGTCCTCTCCGTCCTCAGGCGTGCTCCTGGGCCGGGACCACCGTCCGGAGAAGCGAAACGGCAGGACGAGGGTGACGAGGAGCAGGACCAGGACCACAGCGAGAAGGGCCACGGCAGCAAGGCCCAACCCGAGCGCGATGCGGGCCAGCCACAGAGCGGCCACAGAAAGGACTGTCACCCGCTCACCTCCGTCCCCGGACCCCGGGTCCGATGCGGCGCGCCAGTCGGGATGCCACCGACAGAACCGCCTTCGGGGTGCGCCGGGCGGTCTCCAGGGCCAGCCGCCCCGCTGCGCTCACGCCGGGGATAAGCTGCAGGCCTCGGGCCACTCCCCTCACTCCCGCCAGGGCCGGCACCAGGCTGAATGCCCCACCTCCTTCGGCGTTGTCGGCCACAGCCTCATCCCACCGGGCCATCAGGTCGTCGGAGATTCGCTGCAGTTCGTCCGGCACGGGCTCCGACCTGTAGCCGGGACGGCCCAGGTCCCAGAAGAGCTCCTTGTAACCGGCCACTGCTCGCCGGCAGGCGGTACACACAGTCAGGTGCCTTTCGTAGAGGAGGGCCTCGGCCCCGGTCAGGCCGCCTTCCGCATAGAGCTGGGCAATTCCGTCATCACAGGCGGTGCCGGGGCTCTGCTTCGTCACGCTCATCCCTCCCAACTGGCCGCCAGAGACTGGCGCAAGGAGCGGCGGGCTCGGAACAGGTAGGTCTTTATGGTGCCGAGGGGCAAGTCCATGAGGCGGGCGATGTCCTCGTAGCTCAGGTCCTCCTGGTGGCGCAGCACGACCGCCACGCGGTGCAGCGGCGGCAGGGCCGCCATGGCCCGGCGAAGGTCGTCACCGAACACGTTGCCCAGGGCGCTCTCCGCCACGTCCGTGCCGGCCGCGAGCAGGTCTGCCCTCGTAACCGCACCGGAGCCGTCGCCAGACGCGAACGCCTCATCCAGTGAGACCAGGGTGGGGTTCGACCGTAACCGATTCAGACAGAGGTTGGTGGTGATGCGTCGCAGCCAGGGCCAGAGGGGGCGGCCTTCTTCAAACCGCGGAAGGGCCTCGATGACGCGGAGGAAGACATCCTGGGTCAGGTCCAGGGCCTCTTCCCGGGAGTGGAGAAAGGAGTAGGCCCTTCGGTAGACCCGCTCCTGATAGCGAAGGAGCAGCTGGGCAAAGCCCTCCGGTCGTCCGCGGCGGCAAGCCGCCACTACCTCGCTGTCGGTCCAGTCCACCATGCCACCTCCGCCCTCCATGTTCTACTACCCGGATGTGCATGGAAAGTTTCAAGGCCACACGTCATCAGACCGAAGCATCCTTCCAGGGCACAACGGGCCGCAGGAATTGGACCAGCGTAGTCGAACACTTACCGCTGGCCCGAAGACCAACCCGGGGAGGAGCCTATCATCGTCCACCTCGTCTCGCCGCTGAAGAAGGCCGTCTCGGTCTACCCACCGCTCCTCTGGCGCATCGGCCTGGTCCTGTTCATCAACGTGACCGGGTTCTCTTTTATCTGGCCGATCACCACGATCTATATCCACGATCAGCTCGGCCGACCGGTCACGGTGGCCGGCGTGGTGCTCCTCCTCTACTCCGGAGCCAGCTCGCTCGGGCAGCTGGCGGGGGGTGCCCTCTATGACCGTATCGGCGCCCGCCGCGTGATGACGGCCGGGCTCGCCGTCGCCGCCGCCGCCATCTCGCTGCCCGGCCTCTCGGCCAACTGGGTTCTCTACGTCTCCGCCATGGTCCTGTTCGGGTTCAGCCAGTCTCTGGTCTTCCCGGCGGCCAATGCCCTGGCTGCCACGGCCTGGCCCGAAGGCGGGCGCGAGTCGTTCAACTTCATTTACGTCATCCACAACGCCGGCGTGGCCGTGGGCACGGCCCTGGGCGGCCTGGTGGCCAGCCGGTCCTTCAGTGAGGTCTTTTTGACCACCGCGGCCATCTCGCTGGCTGCCGGCGGCCTGGTCTTCCTGACGGTACGGGACCCCCGCCATAGTGAATCCGGCCACCGCGACGCCGCCCAGGCGGGGACCGCCGGGGCCGTCGCAGTGCCCTGGGGACCGGTGCTGGCGCTGCTGGTCAGCGCCGTCACGCTCTGGATCGTGTACGTGCAGTGGACGGGCACCATCGCGGTGTACATGCAAAGCATCGGCATCGCTCTACCGGCCTATAGCTTGCTGTGGACGCTCAACGGCGTCGTGATCGTCCTTGGTCAGCCGTTGATCGCCTGGGTGGTGCGGCTCACCCGGTCGCTCACGGCCCAGCTCTTCCTGGGAACGGCCTTGTTCGGCGTCGCCTTTTCCCTGCTGCTGCTGTCGCCTCGCTACGCCATCTTCGCAGTGGCCATGGTGATCCTGACCCTGGGTGAAATGCTGCTGTGGCCGGGGCTGCCCGCCGCCATCGACCGCCTGGCGCCACCCGCTCGCCGCGGCTCCCTGTTGGGTTTGCTGGGAAGCGCAGCGTCCGCGGGCAGGATGTTCGGCCCCCTGCTGGGCGGCTTCCTCTACGACCGCTACGGTCCCGCGGTCCTGCTGGCCGTCCTCCCCTGGCTTCTGTTGCC
>CALMNP010000329.1 GCA_937868875.1 uncultured Bacillota bacterium
GCCAATATCGGTGAACTCGGCAAACCCTGCAGCCTGGGCCGCCGGCTGCAGTACCAACATGGAGGCCACCACGGCCGCCAGAATGATTATGGAACGCTTCAACACGATTCGTTCATCCTTTCAGTTCAGACTTGTGAACTATGGTTATCCCGACCCTATGGGCCGGACGGAACCCGAAGGATTTACGGACGGAAGAACTCAGAGACTCCGATTCGTCCACACGGCCCAGGCCAGCCAGGCGCTCCCGGACGCCAGCAGCATCAGCGAGAGGCTTCCCGCCAGCTGTTGCCAGCGATGGCGCCGGCGGAACGAGACCAGAAGCACAGCCGCAGCGGCCAGGGAGAGAAGGGCCAGCAGCGATGGCCCCAGGGCCCCCAGGGTTCGGAAGTCTTCCAGTTGGGGCAGGGAGAGGTCGGATGCGGGAGTGTTCAGCCCCATGACTGGACGGACCCCCACGAGCTGATGGTTGGTCCCGTCCAACTGGTAAATGATGCCGCGCGACCCGGCCGTGGTAAAACGGACGGTGTGCTCGCTGCGGTTCAAATCCCACCGGGCGACCTCCGTGAGGTCGGCGTCTCGGCGGGGACTGAACGACACCCTCCAGACCCGGCCGTCGTCCGTGTACTGATAGACCGTCCTGGCGCCGTCCGGATCCAGACGCTCCGAAAGCCGCCGTTCGTCGTCGTAGGTGAAGGTGGTGACGCCGCCTCCGGGCTGGAACACCGCCGAGAGGAGGCCCTTGCGGTTATAGGAGTAGCCGAACGTCCGGCCCGACTGGTCCGTGGCGACCGCCACCCGCCCATCGCGCCAGGTCAGGCTGATACGCCCGCCCCTGTCGCCCACGATTTCCGTGAGGCGCCCATTGTCGTCGTAGACGTAGCGCGTCTCACTGCCGTCCGGCGCCGTGATCCAGTCCGGCTGCCCCGCGTTTGCAGCCCGGTTTGGCCGCCATGGAGCGTAGTAGGCGTGGTAGACGCGGCGGGTGCCGTCCGGGGTGATGACGGAGTACCGCGATGCGGAGGAACGCTCCAGATGACCCTCGCCGTCCTGGGATTCATAATGGCCGCGGTCCAGGTCCACATGGATGCGGTCATCGCCATCAAAGGAGGACGGCAGATGGTGGGGGTCGTCGGGCTGGTATAGGAACGGGAGCGTCTCCCCCGTTGCCAGGCGCTCCACCGCGTCGCCCTCCGTATACAGGCGGAGCTGGCTGTTGACGAACCAGTTGGGCCCGAACGGCCCGCTGGGCAGGCGGTAGTCACTGTACTCGTAGTATCGGACGAGGCCTGCACCCGACCCGTCCTGTTCCAGTGGGAAGTCCTCGGCCCCGTATTGGAGGGTACCTTGGACCGGATCGACGAAGCCCCAGGGGTGACGCGCCAGGGTCGCCTGCAACGAGTCCTCCGGCCCACTTGCGGCCACCGGGGCCGGGCCGGCCGTCAGGCTCAGAACGACGGCCGCAGCCGCAACCAACGTCGGCGCCGCACCGCGGCGCCCTGAAACGCCCTTCACACGATCCCTCCTGTCGTTTCGCGGCAACAAAAGACCCACCGCGCCGTCAGCGGGTGGGTAGGAATAAGCAACGTTACGCCGCATACGGCAACCTGGCTGCCATAGCCCCTGAGAGGCCTTAGACCCAGCGCTTTGCGCCCCCGGCTTTCGCTCGGGTTAGCCGTTTCGATGTCTTACTTATCGCCAGACCATGGAAATGACTGGTACTAACGCTTTACGACATCGGGCTTCAATTTCCTTCTTTTTCGTCCAGAAATTTCCCCGCCCTGTTTCTAAACTAAGGTGTTGACTAAGTAGAGAAGAGGTGGCAAGATTGGGGTGCAGAGGAAATGAAGGGGGTAGCCAAGATGACGGAGACTGCAGGCCTGAGCAGCGGTCGCTTTGGCGGTCGTGTCGTCCTGATCACCGGTGCTTCCCGGGGCCTGGGAAAGGCCCTCGCCCTGGCCTTCGCCCGCGAGGGAGCCGACCTGGCCCTTTGTTCCCGCCATCCGGCAGACCTGGAGACGGTCCGTCGGGAGGCGGAGGCATTGGGCCGACGCTGCCTGATTCTGCCTGTCGACATGGGCCGGCGCCAGGACGTGGAACGCCTCGCGGCCCAGGTCTTCGAGGCCTTTGGCCGGGTTGACGTTCTCATCAACAATGCATCCGAGCTTGGACCCACGCCGATGCCCTACCTGGTGGATACGCCACCCGACTGGCTGGAACGCGTCCTCGCCACCAACCTGACGGGGCCGTTCCTTCTCACCCGGGCCATCCTCGGCAACATGCTTGCCCGCGGTGCCGGGTCCGTCATCAACGTAACCTCTGACGCAGCCGTCGAGGCTTATCCCACCTGGGGCGCCTACGGGGTGTCCAAAGCCGGATTGGAGGCTATGACCCGCATCTGGGCGGCCGAACTGGCGGGATCGGGGGTCCGCGTCAATTGCGTCGACCCGGGCGAAATGAATACGCAGATGCACGCCGCCGCCATCCCCGGCGCCGATCCGTCTACACTGGCCGAACCGGAAGACGTGGTGGGCGTGTTCCTCCACCTGGCCGCCGAGGGTTCCTCCGAAACAGGACAGCGCCTCGAGGCACAGTTCTGGCGGAAGGGGGAGGAGCAGCGTGCTTGAGGAACTGCAGTTCGACCTCCCCGAACACCTCGAGGCCGGTCTGCCGCCGGAGGCGCGAGGCCTTCGGCGGGACCACGTCCGCCTGATGGGCACCGACAGGGCCACCGGACACACCGTGCACGCGCGTTTTGACCAGATCGGGCGCTTCCTGAGGCAAGGTGACCTGCTGGTGACCAACGACAGCCGGACTCTCCCTGCAGCCCTGCCCGCCTTCCTCGACCGAGGGCGCGCCGCCGGGGGCGCCCAGCCGGTGGAGGTTCGCCTGGCCCACCGGCACAAGCGCTCCTGGACCGTCCTGCTGAAGGGCGAGCCCGGCCCAGACGGGCGCCGCGCGGAGGTTGTGGCGGAGCCCGGGGACCGGCTGCTCTTCCTGACGTCGCCGGGGCCGACAAGCCTGGGCAGTCCTTCAGCGCCTCTGGAAGCGCTGGTTTTGGCCCCCCATCCGTATTTGCCCTTTCTCTGGCAGGTTCGGTTCAACCGGCTCGGCTCGGACCTCCTTGAGGCCATTCACCAACTGGGCCGGCCGGTCCGCTACAGTTACGCCCAGGGAGCCTGGGATCTGGACTACTACCAGACCGTCTACGCCACCACTCCGGGGTCCGCAGAGATGCCCTCAGCCGGGCGCGCCTTCACCTGGGAGCTTCTCCTTGGTCTCCGTGCACAGGGCATCGGCCTGGCGTTCATCACCCTGCACACAGGCCTCAGCGCCTTTCAGGTGCCGGACATCGACCGGCTACACCTGGTGGGAGAAGAGGAGTACTCAATCCCGCCGGCAACCGCCGACGCCGTCAACCGGACTCGCAGCCTGGGCGGACGTGTGGTGGCTGTGGGCACGACCGTGGTACGGACCCTGGAGACCGTCGCCGGTGAGGACGGGCAGGTGGCAGCCCGATCTGGCTGGACTCGCCTCCGCCTCACGCCGGACCACCGGCTGCGGGCCGTCGACGGGCTGCTCAGCGGCCTGCACGAGCCCGAGGCCAGCCACCTCGACATGCTGGCGGCCTTTCTTGCTCCCCAGCCGCTGCGCCGGGCATACGACGAGGCCCTGGCGCAGGGTTACCTGTGGCATGAGTTTGGCGACGAGCACCTGATCCTGTAGTGCCTGGCTTGAACAAAGGGGCGGCCTCCGCTTTGGAGGCCGTCCTGTACTTTGCCACGGTGATTCGGTCTTGTGTGCGGTCATTC
>CALMNP010000330.1 GCA_937868875.1 uncultured Bacillota bacterium
AGGAACGGGAATGAGACGACCTACCTGTATGACGGCCAGGGCCGCCTGACGCAGATCGCCGGTCCCGGCGGCCACAGCCTCACCCTTACCTGGGAGAACGGCCGGGTGACGGCCATTTCCGATCCCGCCGGCAACACCGTCCGGTACGGCTATGACGCCAGCCGCAATCTGGTGAAGGTCACGGCTCCCGACGGCTCGGAAACCCGCTTCAGCTACGACGCCCAGCACCGTTTGACGGACCGGGTCTCGCCCCTGGGAGCCCGTACCCGCTACGAGTACACGGCCGATGGCCGGGTGGCCCGCATCCTGGTGGCCGAATCCGAGGCCGCCACGCCGGTCACCGTCGCCTCCTATGACTACGGCACAGCCCACAAGGTCGCGCGCCGGACGAATGCCCTGGGGCGCACCTGGACCTACACCTATGTGTATATTGGGTCCAAGGGCTGAGGCAGCAGGAAATGCGCGGCACTCCTTGAACAGGCAGGGGAAAGGCTCCCACCGGGACGTTTGCTCTACTCCTATTTGGGGGACAAGCAGTCCGCCCATCGCAGTCGATTGTAGGCCCGGCGGCTGGCGCATGGACCCTCTTTAGGGAATTGGGCTCTGCCTCAGCCCCAACTGAGATGCAGCAGGCCCTGAAAAAGAACACGTATGGGGCGTCAGCGCTGTCCGGTGGTTCTGAGTGGGGCCGTACTCTCTAAGGGGTGACGGCATGAGGGTGTACGCTGGCATCGACCTGGCGGCCAAGGGCAAGCACGAAGTGTTCGTCCTCGGCCAGGATGGGGAAGTCCTCGTTTCTCGTTACCGCTTCGCCACGCAGGCCGACGAGATCGACCGTCTGCGGGAGAAGGTCAGGGCTCTCCGTCCCGGTGCGGAGGTCTGGTGGATCTCCGAACCCACAGGCACCCAGTGGGTGACGGTGGGGCAGTACCTGCTGGGGCTTGGAGACCGGTACTTCCTGGTGAGCAACCAGAAGGCCCACGACCTGCGCCGCTTTTGGGCGAGGCATGTCAAGAACGACGCTGTGGATGCCGAAGCCCTGGCGCGCATTGGCTTCATGGCGCCCCAGGCCTTGCAGCCAGTTAAGCTCGATGCCAGGGTGCACAGCCTGAGCCGTTGGGTGAAGCGGCTCTATCGCACGGGCCGGACCATGGGGGAACTGAAGCGTTCTTTCTGGGCCTTGGCGGAGAGCTTGTTGCCCGGGGTGCAGCGCGTGTTGCCCGACCCGTTAAGCGCGGTGGGCAGAGCCTTTTTCCGGCGCTACGCAAACCCCTTTGCGGCAGTGCGGATCGGCCCCAAGCGGTT
>CALMNP010000331.1 GCA_937868875.1 uncultured Bacillota bacterium
GCCACAAAGATAAAGTCAGTGCGGTCCGGGGCGGTCAGCCGGGCGGACCACCGCGGCGTTCGCTGCTCATACGTCATGCCGTCGAGGTAGCTATCCGGCACGATGCCCCGGTACGTCGAGTGCCAGCTGTCCACGTGTACCCGGGAAATGCCCTCGGCATCCTCGGGTCTCGCCTCACGAACCGTGATACTCGGTGTCTCCACCCGGACCACCCCCTCTGCCGGCCGTTCTCAGCACTCGGAATACAAAAGCGCTCCCGTCCCAGAAGGGACGAGAGCGCTTGCTCCCGTGGTTCCACCCTGATTGGACCGGCCGGATCCCGCTCCTAGACGGCGCGAGGATCGGCGAATCCACTCGTCTGCGCTGTAGCGGGCGCACCCGGCTCGGCTATTTCCCGGCGGCGCCCTAATCGGCGCCTCGCGGGGTTCGCCTTGCGGCTCCGGGGTGGTTTTCCATCAGGTTCGTCCTGCAGGTGCTTGCAGCCGGCGGCACCCGCTCTCTTGAGGTCTCCTGATGTACTCGTCCCCGTCCTCGCCGTGACCATGTCGTACTTTGATACGACTATAGCCGACGGTGCGTGTCCTTGTCAAACGGATAGCTTACTTGACCGTCGGGTCAGCCTGGATGATGCCGAACCGGTGGCCCTCGTTGTCCTGGCAGTAGGCAAAGTAGCCCACCCCGGGGATGGGCATCTTCTCGGTCACAGCCTTGCCGCCGGCGGCTGTTACCTTTTGGAGGAAGTCGTCCACCGACGGGACGTCGATGCTGATCACCGTCTCGGGCTGGCCGGACATGCTGAACATGATGGCGCCGTGAATCCCGGGGCCCTCCTTGCCGGTGCTGGTGAGCCAGTAGGGCTGCGGCCCGTCCCACTTGTGGATGTCCCAGCCGAAGACCTCCTTATAGAACTCCACGGCCCGCTCCGGGTTTTTCACGCCAATCTCGAAGTGCACGACACGGGGCATCTGTACATCCTCCCTCGTTTCGTCAAGTGCCCTCTGAAGGGAAGGCCCTGAGAACCATTCTCGCTAGCCGACCGAATGTCCTCCAAGGGGGGTGTCGTGGTGGCCCGCCAACGCGCCCGCGCGGGACCCCCTCAAGTCAACGGTTCGGTTGGGACGCGTCCGTATTTCCGGTCGTTCAGTGTTTCCTTCAGCTGAGCGCACCGCTCCAGATCAATCTCGTAGACGTTGGCCAGGGCGGCCACGTAATAGAGCACGTCGTAAAGTTCTTCTTCGATGGTGCCCTTGATGTCTCCGCCCTCCGTCAGGCGCCGGTCCTTGCGGATGACCTCGGCCAGCTCGCCCACCTCTTCGATGAGCTTTAGGAAGTACCCCTGTTTGAGCTCCGGCCGGTAGTCCTTCTCCTTGATGTAGGCCTGCAGGCCCCGCAGCGTGACCCCGTCCATCTCAGTCTTTCCTCTCATAGGCGATGGTACCGCGGGTGATGGTCCACTCCACCTGCAGGTCTTCGTTCAGGCAAACCAGGTCCGCGTCCTTGCCGGCTTCAATGGAGCCCTTGCGGTCATGAACGCCCACTACATGGGCCGGTACCGCCGAGGCCCGATGCAGGGCCTCCTCCACCGGCAGCAGCCCCTGCCGAACAACGTTGCGGACGGCCTTGTCCAGGGTCAGAACGCTGCCGGCCAGGGTGCCGTCGGCGAGGCGGGCGGCGTCCTCGGTAACGACGACCTCCAGAGTGCCCAGGTTGTATCGGCCCGGGGACATGCCGGCCGCGGCGATGGCGTCGGTGATGAGAGCCAGCCCGTCGTGCCCCTTACTGGCGAGGGCGACGTGGCAGGCGGCGGGGTGCACGTGGACAAAGTCGGCAATCAGTTCCGCCGTTATGCGGCTGTCGCTGAGGATGGCGCCCGTGGCGCCCGGCTCGCGATGGTGCAGCGGCCGCATGGCGTTGAAGCAGTGCACCGAGTGGGTGGCGCCGGCCTCGATCGCCTCCAGCACCTGGGCGTGGGTTGCGGCGGTGTGTCCGACGTTGGCCACGATACCATGTTCTTTCAGCCAGCGGATAGTCTCCAGGCCGCCGGGGAGTTCCGGCGCCAGGGTGACCATGCGCATGGTGCGGCCGGACGCCTCCAGCCACAGCGAGAGTTCAACGATCGAGGGGTCGCGGACGACCCGCGGGTCGTGGGCACCCTTGTACTCCATGCTGATGAACGGCCCCTCCAGGTGAGACCCCAGAATCTCCGCCTGCCAGGGGACCTTCCGCCCCGGGTCGCCCGAGGCCTGGACGCGCATGCCCTCGGCAATGGAACGGACGGCCCGTTCCATGTCCTCGACGCTGCCCGACACCACCGCCGCCACGTACGACGTAACGCCATGGCGCGGCATCGAACCGGCCATGCCCAACTGCTGCTCCAGGTCGCCCGTGCAGTCGAAGCCGTCCGTGCCGTGGATGTGGATGTCGATGAGACCGGGGGCCACCATCCGCCCTCCCGCGGACAGGCGCCAGGCGCCGGCGAGTCGGTCGTCCACCTGCCCCTCGCCGGCCGCTGCGATCCGTGACCCCTGGACCTCGATCCATCCCTCGTGCCAGCGCCCGTCGGGGCCCAGCCACCTGGCATCGGTGATGACCATATGTCCGGTGCCGCTCTCCTGTTTCGTGTTCACGCAGCCACCCCCTGTTTCTCTACATCCTTCCATTTCGGCCGAGAAAAATCCTTGGGGTTTGAGACGTGCCCCTGGGTCGAGGCGCCACCGCCCGGAGGACGAGGGGTCACC
>CALMNP010000332.1 GCA_937868875.1 uncultured Bacillota bacterium
CCCGGCGGCAGGTGGCCGTCCAGCGTGGGCACCAGGGTGACCTGGCCGGGGTTGTCCACCTCCACCTCCAGGCGCAGGAGGGCGCTGCCCACGGCCTTGCCCAGGTTGTCGGAGCGGAGCGAGCGGCTGGCGCCGCCGTTCAGGGCGCCGTGCACCACGAACTTCAGGGCCTGCAGGTCGGGCACCAGGTAGCGCTCCACGGGACCCGAGGCCAGGGGGCGGAAGTGTTCGGCCACCCGCTCGGCCGTCACGGCCTGAGCCAGGAATTCATAGGTCTTCTGGTCGGGGGCGAAGAGGCTGATGTCCGCCGCGTCCGCCTTATCGCCGGACCGGGCCAGGGCCAGATAGCGAAGCTGCACCTTCACCGGGCCACCTCCTCCACGGCTTCAACGACGACCTTCACGCCCGGCTCCACCAGCTCGCGGGGGATGAGGCAGCTCCAGAGGCCGAGCAGCTCCCGCGGCGCCGGCGTGCCGCCGATGGCGCTGGCCGTAGGCGGGCCGGAGAGAAGCAAGGGCGGAAACTCGCGGGCCACCTTCTCCGCCTCGTCCCGGGTGCCGGTGCGAACGGCCACGCGGAGGCGCACCTCGGACAGTTCCGGGTCGGGGGCCGGAGAGAGCCCGCCGTGCAACTGGTTGACGCCGATGTACTCGGCCAGGACCTCCTGCGGCCGCACGCCCCACATCTCCAGGCGGCGGCGGATGATGGCCTCGGCGCGCTGCGCCTTGGCGTAGGCGTCGGGCCAGCAGAAGCTGACGTAACCCTCGCCCATCCAGCCGTCGGAGTAACCCATGAGGGCCTTGAGCGTGGGCGGGGCCTGGCGGCCCCGGGCGCCCGAGACCCGCACCCGGTCTGGCCCCACCTGCTCCAGGCGAACGCGGGAGAAGTCGGCAATGACGTCCGGCGTGATATAGGTGCCGGGGTCGTGAATCTCGTAGAGGAGTTGCTGCTTGACCGTTTCGACGGAGACGCGCCCGCCGGTCCCCTCGGCCTTGGTCAAGATGAAGGTGCCGTCCTCAGAGACCTCGGCGATGGGGAAGCCGATGCGCTCCAGGTCGGGCACGTTCCACCAGTCGCCGCTGAAGTTGCCGCCGGAGACCTGGCCGGAACACTCCATCAGGTGACCGAGCAGGATACCCGCGGCCATCTGGTCGTGGTCGTCCGGACCCCAGCCGAACTCGTACTGCAGGGGGCCGAGGAACTGACCGGTGTCCGTAGTGCGGCCCGTGATGACCACGTCCGCGCCCTGGGCCAGGCCCCGGGCGATGGGCTCGGCGCCCAGGTACACGTTGGCGAAGAGCAGGCGGTCGCGCACCGTGGAGAGGCTTGCCCCGGTATCCTTGTCGTGCAGGTCTGCCCCGGCCGCCGTCAGTTCGTCCAGACGGGTCAGGATGTCGTCGCCGGTGACCGTGGCGATGCGCAGGCCGGAGAGCCCCAGTTCCTGCGCCACCCGGGCGACGGCCCGGGTGGCCCCGGGCGGGTTGATGCCGCCGGCGTTGGTCACCAGCCGGAACCCCTTCTCCCGGGCCAGCGGGAGCAGGGCCTTCATAGCCGGCACGACGTCCTTGGCGTAGCCGGCATTCGGGTCCTTGGCCCGGCCCTTCTGCAGAATGGCCAGGGTCAGCTCGGCCAGGGTGTCAAAGCTGATGTACTGAACCTGGCCGTAGCGGGCAACGTCGAGTGCCGGCAGCAGAGAGTCCCCGTAGAACCCCTGGCCGGCGCCAATGCGAATGGTCTTCACCGTTTGGCCCCCTCCTAGTCCAGTTCCAGCAGCACGTCGCCCTCGTTGACGAAATCGCCGGCCTTGACCCGCACCTCCCGGACCGTTCCGGCCTCCCCCGCCTCCACGGGGATCTCCATCTTCATGGATTCCAGAACCACGGCTTCCTGACCCGCCTGCAGGGACTGGCCCACCTCGGCCGGCACCCGCAGCACCACCCCGGCCATGGGGCTCGTCAGGCTCTTCATGCGGCCTCGCCTCCCACTCTCATTGTTGCGACCATCTATGTGATCTCAGGCCTGTTCCAGATAGGCCCGCACTTCACCCAGGTCATGGATCAGCGGGAACTCGCCCGCGCCGTAGCGGTCATGGTTGTCCACCAGCAAGGGGTCCAGGCCCGCCGCCCAGGCCCCTATGCCATCGTTGTAGTAGTCGTCGCCAATGTACAGGACCTCGGAAGGGCTGAGTCCCAGGTCCGAGACCGCCTTGCGGAAGATGCGCGGGTTGGGCTTTTCCATCCCGAACTGGGCGGAGATGACGATGACGTCGAAGAACGGCGTCAGCTCCAGACGGTCGAGCAGGCGGGGCAGGTCCGTGCCCCAGTTGGACACCAGCCCCAGCCTGTACCCCTTGGCCCGGGCCCACTGCAGCAGTTCCCGCGCCCCCGCCACCAGATCAAAGGGCTGTTCGTGCAGAATGACGTCGTAGACAGCCCGGGCGTGAGCCTGGCCGAAGCCGGGCAGGCGCGCCCGGCGCCCCACCTCCAGGTAGAGCCCGGTCCAGTAGCGCTCAGACGCCTCGTCGGAGGCGTGGGCCTCCTCCGCCGGCAGGTTGGCCCGGGCGGCCTCGGCCTCGCCGAAGACCTCCCAGGTGGCGGCGGCGAGGTCGTCCTCGTCGGCCGTGAGGCCGTGCTCGGCCAGCACCTCCTTCATCAGAACGGGAAAGGGACGGGACAGCTTGACCAACGTGTCGCCGGCGTCAAAGAGAATCCCCTTGTACTGTTTGGTCACGAATCTAGCACCCCAGTTGCCTTGCAATGACCAGGCGTTGAATTTCCGATGTACCTTCACCGATCTCCAGGAGCTTGGCGTCGCGCAGATAGCGCTCCACCGGGAAGTCGTCCACGTAGCCGTAGCCGCCGTGGACCTGGATGGCCTGCAGAGCGGAGGCCACGGCGGCCTCCGAAGCGTAGAGCTTGCCGATGGCGGCCTCGCGCGTGAAGGGGCGCCCCTGATCCTTGAGCCAGGCGGCGCGCAGCACCGCCAGCCGGGCCAGTTCCACGTCTCGGGCCATGTCCGCCAGCTTGAACTGGATGGCCTGGAATTTCGATATGGATTGCCCAAACTGGCGCCGCTGCTGGGCGTAGGCCAGGGAGGCGTCCAGGCAGGCCTGGGCAATGCCCACGCCCATGGCGCCGATGCTGATGCGCCCGCCGTCCAGCGTCTGCAGGAACTGCGGGAACCCGCGCCCCTCCTCGCCCAGCAGGCTGTCCTCGGGGAGGCGGCAGCCGTCGAAGCTGAGGGAGGCGGTGTCGCTGGAGCGCAGCCCCATCTTGCCATGAATCGGCTGGGCCGTGAACCCCGGCGTATCCGCCGGCAGGACCAGGGCGCTGATGCCGTGGCCGCGCTCGCCGGGCTGGGTACGGGCGGTCACCGCCAGCACCGCGGCGCGGGTGCCGTTGGTGATCCACATCTTGCTGCCGTCCAGCACCCACTCGCCGTTGCTGTCGCGATGGGCGCGCGTGCGGGTGGCGCCGGCGTCGGAGCCGGCATCCGGTTCGGTCAGGCCGAAGGCGATGAGGATTTCGCCCCGCAAGGCCGGAGCCAGCCACCGTTCCTTCTGCGCCGCGGAGCCGAAGGCGTAGAAAGGAAAACACCCCAGCGACACGTGAGCGGCAAAGGTGATCCCCAGGGCTGCATCGGCCCTGGTGACCTCCTCTACCGCCAGAGCGTAACTGAGCGTGTCGTGTGCGCCGCCCCATTCCTCGTCGAAGGGCAGCGCAAAGAAGCCGAGTTCTCCCAGCCGTCGGACCAGCTCGTCCGGAAACTGCCCGGACCGGTCCCGGTCGCGCGCTCCCGGGGCCACGGCGTCAGTGGCAAACTGCCGCGCCGTGTCCACGATGAGGCGCTGCTCCTGCGTCAGGTCGAAGTCCATACCGTCCTCCCCCATTGCTGGCCTCGAGTGCCGGCCTGACGCACGGAGCGTCCGCATGGGGCCTGACGCTACCTACCGTCCGGTCGGTGGGACTCAAGGGAAAGGCCGCTTCTATTCATCTGACGCCCCCTCAGACGTCAGGCCAGCTGCTTGCGCAGCCGGCCGCTGCCGTAGTCTATGACTGTGACGACAGCGATCATGCCGTACAGGATCATGCCCACGCGCCCCCAGTCCTGGAGAGAATTCGCCCCTACCGCCTGCATTGCCTCCAGGGGACCGGCGTCAATTACTGCCACGGACTCGCTGGTCAGTTTGGCGTCTACTCCCCGGGGCTGCCGGTGATGAAACGAAGGGAGAGAAGAACAGGCCAGTCCTTCCCTCCCGCATCCGATGTGTCTTTCCGCCTACTTGCTCTGGAGGACCTCCAGGTTCAGGCCCAGCGTCTCGGCCACCTTGCGGACGTTGTCGTAATCGCTGTCCTGGGCTTCGGCAAACTCATCAATGGGGTAAATGTCCTTCAGGGACTTGCGGGCTTCCGGATCCTGACCCAGCTTGAGCAGGGCCACCTTCACCTTCTCCACCATCTGGGGGTCCATGTCGGCGCGCACGGAGACGGTGTCGTTGGGGATGTCGGCGGTGACCACCAGGTGGCGCAGTTGCTTGCCGGCGTCCGGATACTTCTGCGTGATCGTCTTGAGGATGGTCTCGGCGTTCTCGAAGCTGGCGGCGGCGTCGACGTCGCCCTTCAGCACGGCTTCAACGGCCTTGTCATGGCCGCCCAGGGACACGCCCTGCACGTCCTTCTGGGGGTCGACGCCCTGCTTCTTCATCCAGGCCGCGGCAAACAGGTAGCCGGACGTGGACGCCGGATCGACGAAGCCGAATTTCTTACCCTTCAGATCCGCGGCGGTCTTGATGGGCGAGTCCGCCTTCACGAGGATCTGGCCGCGATAGGTCTTGCTGCCGTTGCGGACCGACTTCACGACCACCTTGGCGTAGCCCTGCTTGGCGGCCAGAACGTAACCCAGTGAGTTAAGGAAGCCGATATCCACCTGCCCGGCGCCCATGGCCTCCACGAGGCCGGCGAAGTCCGGGATCACGTAGGGCTCAACGGGGCGGCCCAGTTCTTTCGAAAGCATATCGGCGAAAGGCTTGGCGGTGTCCGCCAGCTTGGCGGCAGTCTGGGACGGGACAAAACCGAGCTTCAGGGGCTTGTTGTCCGCCTTCGGGGACTCGACGGCCTTCTTCCCACCGCAGCCTGTCAGAACCACACCGGCAACCAGGAGCACCAGCAGAACCGCAGACAGGATGCGCTTGGACAAGGTGTCGCCTCCCCCGGAAAAGGTTAGGGCGTGTCCAAGGCATGGCTATTCTAGCCCATAGATGGCAAATCCTGCCGAAAAGAGGTAGAAACAGCGCCGGCCCGCAAAGGGCCGGCGCGTGTCTGCTGAATCGGACTCTGCCGAAGGCGATCTGTGCCGACTCCGCTACTTCGGGTACACCATCGTCAGCGTGTAGTTGACGGTGCCGCTGACCGGGCTGACCCGTACCTTGTAGGTGCCGGCGCCCACCGTGGCCGAGAGGGCCTGCGGGTTGCGCACGGCGGAGACGGAGCTGGCGACGGTCCTCCCCTGGCTGTTGACCAGGTACAGGTTGGCGCGGCCGGTTCCGGTCCAGCCGAGGCTCAGGTTCACGGTGCCGCTCTTACCGACGGTCACCGTGTACTCCTTGGCGGCCTGCCCCTGGGCCAGGGTGCCGGACTGCACGTCCACCTGGGTCTTGGCGGGGTCCACCGGGTAGCTCGCGTCGACGCGGTAGAAGTCGGCGCCGCCGTAGGCGTTGACGTACAGCGTGTACTTGCCGGCGGTATTCGCCTGGAAGGTCAGGGCCTCCGGGTTGTCCAGGTCAGCGGCCTGCGCCACCACGTTGCCGCTGGGGCCAACGAGGTAGAGGTCCAGGTCGGCGTCCTTCTTGGTCCAGGACAGGCTGGCCTTGACGGTGCCGGGAGCGGTGACGTCCAGGTTGAAGGACGTCCAGGCATAGTACCAGTTGCTGGTGTCGCCGTAGCCGGTCAGGGTCTGGTTGACCAGGCCGGGCTGCACCGGGGGAACCGGCGGAGCCGGCGGCTGCGGCTGGGTGCTGCCGTTCGCCACGTTGACGGTGACCGGGTCGGAGGTGCCGGCGTTGCCGGCGGCGTCGTAGGCCTTCACCTGCAGCTGGTGCTGACCGTCCTTGAGGGCGGTGGTGTCCAGATTGAAGGTATACGGGGCCTGGCTGACGTTGCCGTTCACAGCGCCGTCGACGTAGAGCTCGACCTTGGTGACGCCCACGTTGTCCTGGGCGGTGGCGGTGACGGCCACAGTGCCGTTCACGGTCTCACCGGTCTTGGGAGCGGTGATGGCCGCGGTCGGCGCCTGGGTGTCGCCGGGGTCGGTCGGGGGGTCGGTCGGGGGGTTGGTCGGCGGCTGCTGTGCGTCGCCGATGGCGCCAGAGTAGACCAGAGCATAGGGCTGCGGGCCCTGCGGCACGTTGTCACCCTTGACCGTCAGGGTGTAGCTGCCCTGCTCCGGGCTGCTGATGACGACCTGCTCCACGTTGTTGGTGTGGTCGACCTTGTCGTTGTACGGCTGCGCGAAGTCGTTGCCGTTGAGCACCTTGCCGGAGGGCGAGGTGAGGGTGAGGTCGAGGTCGTTGACCAGGCTCTGGCCGGCGTTGGCCGAAGCCGGGTAGTCGGACCAGACCAGCGTGACCTTCAGCGGCACGGAGGTGTCCGTAACGTTGATGGTGTAGGTCTTGCTGCCGCCCGTGCTGAGCTTCTGGGTGGCGTTCTCATACTGCATCACCCGCGAGCCGGTCGGCAGAATGCTGTTCTGCAGGTCCACGCGGCCCCAGCCCTGGTCGCGGTTGGGGAAGCCGCCGCCGAGGTCCTGAGCGCCGTTGATGAGGGTCGCCTTCAGGAGGGCCGCGGTCGGGGTCACACCCTGCTGGCCGTACCACTGGCGAACCAGGGCCAGGGAGCCGGCGGTCAGCGGGGTGGCCATGGACGTGCCGCCGTCGTAGGCGTAGCGGTTGTTGTAGACCTTCCAGTAGTTGCTGTCCGGAGCCAGGCTGGACTTGGTGGAGAGCACCCAGGTGCCCGGAGCCACAATGTCTGGCTTGACCCGGTTGTCAGCGGTATAGCCGCGGCTGGAGAAAGCCGCGATCTGGTTGATATTGTCGCCGTACTGCCCCAGGTCCGGACGGTTGTTCTCAGAAGCGCCAACGGTGATGGCGTTCTTGGCCGTGCCGGGGGTGGCGATGCTCTGGTACTTGGTCTGCTTGGTGTTTTGGTCCATGCCGCTGTTGCCGGCGGCAATGACGATGGCCATGTCCGGGTGGGTCCAGATGAACTGGTCCACCTGGCGGGAGGCGTCATCGTAAGCGCCGTTGGCATCGGACCCCCAGGAGTTGGAGTGGATGCGGGCGCCGGCCTGATAGGCCTGGTTGAACAGCTGGTTCAGGTCGTTGGGAAGACCGCCCAGGCCGCCCTGGCTGTCCAGGACCGACTGGAAGACCAGCTTGGACTTGTAGGCCATGCCCTTGTACTGACCACTGGACGCGGCGCCGTTGCCGGCGATGGAGCCGGCGACGTGGGTGCCGTGGCCGTTGGTGTCGCTGGCGTCGCCCTGACGGCCCAGGGTGTAGATCTGCTTGATCTGGCCCTGGAAGTCCGGATGCATGGACGAGTCGGTCTTGCCGGTGTCGAGGCCGGTATCGGCGACGGCCACGACCTCGCCGTTGCCGTCAAGGCCGTTCTGCCACAGCGTCGAGCTCTTCACGATGCCCGAGGCCTTGTCGTTGAAGAGCTGGTACGTCCGTACGGGCTGCACGGACACCAGGTTGGTGTTCTGCGCCACGGTGGGCAGCTGGTTCAGCTTGAGCTGAACCACGACCACCTGACCCTGCACGCCGACCACGTCGGCGCCCAGAGCCTTCAGGTTCTGAGCCAGGACCTGCGCCGCGGCCGGGCTGAACGCCAGGAGCTGCAGCCCCATCGAATCAGCGCCGTTATACTGCGTGATCACCTGACCATCTGCGGTCACCAGCGTGGTGTCCAGCTTATAGGCCGGCTTGTATGGAGTAACGGCGCGCACGAAGGGAAGATCCGATACCCGGTTGGCCACATCAGGGGTCGCCTGCGTGATGAAGGCGTTCTGCGGGATGTAGTCGCCCAGTTCGGCGCCAGCCTGACGGACGGCGTCCTTGTAGCTGTCGTAGACCGGACCGTTGAACTGAACCAGGTAAAGGCCGGCCTGACCGGCGTCGTAGCCCTTCTGATCCAGCGTGACGCTGACGCGCGGAGCGCCCGTCAGCGGGTCGAAGGTCATGCCTGCAAGGCGAACCTGGCTGCCGTCGGCCAGAGTGGCGATGACGGGTCCGGTGGCGGCTTGCGCCTTGCCCGAGACCGGCGTCACCACGGCGGCCAGACCCAGCATCGCTACAGCCAGGCCGAGGGCCAGGAAGCGGCGAACGTTGTTCTGCACGATGCATCTCCCCTCTTGTGAGACTCAGTGCGAATGCGGGTGACAGAGAGGCGCCTCGATAGCTCTGGCTCGCGAGGTCGCCACTTCTCTTGCTGGCAATTCGTCTGCGCTCGACGAGTTGTCGGCCTGTACAAACCGCATCACAAGGATACAAGAAGGGACATGTTCTGTAAACTAAGTAATGGTGGCAAGATTTCCAATCTGATGGATGAGCCTTGCTGCCGCCTGGCACGAGGTCAGGTGGTTCTGACGCTATGCCGTTGTCTCGTTTTGCTAGGGATACAACTTCACCAGTTGTGTCTGCGGGTAGTAGTGCGCCAGAATCTGCGCTGCCGCCAAACCCTGCTGGGCCAGGCCGTGGGCGCCCCACTGGTCCAGGCCGGCGCCGTGGCCCCAGCCGCTGCCGGAGAAGGTCACCTTGTCGCCGGCGTCCGTGAGGCCGGTGATGAGCGTGCTGCGAAGGCGTGTGCCACCGACGATGGCACGGAGTTCGACGCCGCTGATCTGCCTGTCGCCGATACGCACCTGCAGGGCGCGGCCGGACGGGCCGCGGGAGATGATCTCCACGTTGCCCGACCTGGCCCCCACGGCGCGAAGCAGGGTGGCCTTGCTCACGGTCACGGACCACTGCTTGTCCTGAGCCGGAGCGGCAGCGGTCACAGGGCTGGTCACCGATTGCAGGTAGGGTTCGGGTGAGACCGCTCCGCCGAAGGCCTCTGCAGCGGTGGCTGTCCTGCCGCCGGCGAAGGAGCTGAAGGCAGCGTAGATGGGCTTCCCGCCGTAGAGGAGAACCTGACCCCGGGTGGCCTGGACGGCCTGACGGACGGCGGCATCCACCTTGTCCGGAGCGTAGGCCTGAAAGTGCGCGGGGCTGGTGCAGGCATCGGCGCCGTCCGCAAGCCGCGACGCCGCCTGCGGGTCATCGCGGTTGAAGATGGTGATGGTCCGGGCCGCCACAACCAGCGCCTGGAGGGCCTGGGGCGGCATGTTGCCAGATCGCTCCGCCGCCGCCACGCCGAGCAGGTACTGCTCCAGCGGGATCTCCACGCGCTGATTCTTCTCGTGGATGAAGAGTGAGATGGTCGGTTCGGAGGCGTAGCGCCGGGCGATCTCCGGATCTACCTTGGGCGCCGCCGGAGCAGGCGCCGGAGCCGGCAGGCGCCTGGGAGCCCGACTCCTCCTCATGGTCAGGGATAACACCATGACGGCCAGCACAATGACCGTCACGGCGATGGGCAGGGTATACCTGGAATAGTCCTTGAGGCGCTGCATGAAAAACACCCCCCGGGGTCGGCACTGACGCTAGTATGCCGAACGTCCGGGGGGGCTATGGCGTGCGAAATCAGTTGGGCGGGAAGGAGGCCGGCTGGGACGGCGCTTACTCCGTCACTGGGGCAGGTGCAGGGTGGCGGTCAGGGTCGGCTGGTCCCAGTCCAGGGAGCCGCCCAGCCAATCCGTCAGGAAGCGGAGCGGCACGACAGTGCGTCCGCCGACGGCCGTGACTTCGGTATCCATGGTCCGCACCTGGCCGTTCACGGTGACGTCCCTGGAGCCCTGCTTCATCTCGATGACCGTGTCGCCGCGATGCACGACCACGGTCCTGGTCTCCTGGATCCAGTCGACGGTGGCGCCCATGGACTCCAAAATGAACCGGAGCGGCACCATAAATCGGCCGGCGTCACTGAAGTGCGCCGGCACGTCAGGGAAGGCCACGCTCTCCCCCTCTACCTTTACGGCCGGCGCGCTCATGGCGTACAGCCGGTTGTCCTGCCCCGTGAAGCAGAGAACGCCCCCGGCGTAGGCGAGGCCGGAGCCGAGCCGCGCGGGGAGGGTTGAGACCCAGACGCTGGGCGTGACCACAGCGCCGGACTCGGCACCCAGCGTGTAGAGGCGCTGCGGGCCGTTCACCTCAAAGGTGGCCGGAAGCCAGAGGACGTCCTTCCCGACCACCGGCGTGTGCAGGGTGGGCCGGTAGGTGCGCCGGTTTTCCTTGTAGACGTCCAGGTCGGTGGGGGCCGCCAGCAGCGAGCCGGTGGCCGCGTCCAGGGTATAGACGGCGCCCTGCAAAGGCGCGATGACGCGGCCGCGGGAGACCACCGGGGTCATCCAGAGGTTGTCCTGCCGGCTGGTCTGGTAGGCCCAGCGCTGCTGCCCCGTGGTCAGGTCATAGGCCGCCACCTTGCCGGTCCAGTCCTGGCTGCTGGCCACGTAGACGGTGTCGCCGTCGATGACCGGTGAGGCGCCGGGTTCGAAGTACCCGCCGAGAGACTGGCTCCAGAGCGACTGGCCGGTTATGAGGTCGAAGGCCGCCACCTTGCCCATGTAGGACAGGGCCACCAGCGTCTGACCGCTCGCCGCCTGGTTGGCCCGCCAGAAGTCGCCGGTGAACTGCTGCCGCCAGCGCTCGGCGCCGGTGGCTTGATCATAGGCCACCAGGGTCCCGTCGTTGCAGCCCGCCACCACCACGCCTCCGGCCACCAGCGGCGAGGATGCGGACCAGTCCGGCAGGGTCGCCTGCCAGAGCTGCGAGGGCTCACCCTCCCCGGATACGTCCAGGGCGACCAGCGCGTTGCCCGCTGTGGTCGAGCCCGTCAGGTAGAGCCGGCCGTCCGCATAGGCAAGGCCCCGGACCTTGCTGAAACCGTCCAGGTTCGGCCGGAAGGACCAGATCTGCCGGCCGGTCTGAGCATCCAGGGCGTAAACGGTCCCGGCGAAGGTACCGGTGTACGCCCGCCCCGCCGCCACCACCGGGGTGGTCAGGGAGGCGGCGTCCAGGTCCACCTTCCAGCGCACGTAGAGCGCGGGACCCAGCGCGTCCGCCGTGGTGCTGTTGCGGCTGGGACCACCGCCGCTGCCGGGCCAGGACGGAAGTGCGGCGGGCGCCGTTGGCATCAGTGAGGACCCCGGCGCTGCCGGCGCGGTTGCCGGGTCTGTTGGATTAGGTGTGGTGGACTCTGCGGCCAGAGCGGTGCCGGGCACGCCCGTGAGCATCGTCAGGAGAAGACCGGCTGCGATGGACTTGCGGATCAAGGCATGACCTCCCTCACGTTCCGGGACGGGCCTGACGGCGGTGAACTATGCGCACTTGCAGGAAAAATTCGCCCCTCGCCCCTGCTTGTTCCTGCCCGGCCAGCATAGACGGGGCCGGGGCGGCGTAGGCATAGGCGATGGGACCAGGCCGGGAGGAGTGATGGACCGTGTCCGAAGCAACCGTTCATCTGGGCCTGCTGGAGGAGTCCCTGGACGGGTTCCGCCTCCACCCCGAGGAACCCGTCACAGCCTACTGGGCTCTCACCCTCCGGGGAGACAGGGCCGTGCTGAGCCTCCACGTGCACAACCTGAGGCCCCTGCAATCAGGGGACCCCTTTGTTTATCAGGGGTGGCTTGTTCCCGCCGAGGGCGACGCCGTGGCCCTGGCCCCTTTCAGTCCTTCGTTGGAAGGCGTTGGTTTCTGTACCATGGAACGGGAGTACCCCGCCGTGGCCCATGGCCCCGGCGCCTACCTGATGGTGACCGCCGAGCCGCGGCAGCCCGACCCGGAGCA